>JAKURV010000014.1 GCA_022452035.1 Acidimicrobiales bacterium
CTGGGACTGCGGCCGAGTTGGTTCATCCGCCCACCGGAACGTCCACACGGGGGCTGGTCGTGATCCCCGATGTGATGGGTATGCGGCCCCTTTTCGACGAATTGGTGGCTCGCCTGGCCGCCGAGTGGGGGCTGTCGGTGGCCGCTTTCGAGATCTACCCGGGCCGCGAAGATCTGGACGTGGCGGCCCGCCTGGCCGCTGCTGCGACGCTCGCCGACGACCGGGTGCTGGGCGACGCGGTGGCTGCCGCCGATCTCACTGCCGCCGACCGGGTAGGAATCCTGGGGTTCTGTATGGGAGGTATGTACGCGCTGAAGGCGGTGAGCACTGGGCGCTTCGACCGGCACTGTCCCTTCTACGGGATGGTCCGGGTGCCCGAGGCCTGGCAGGGGCCGGGCCAGGGCGAGCCGCTGGATGCTCTGGCCGCCGGCGACGCCTCCACGGTGCTGGCCGTGGTTGGCACCGTGGACGCCTGGACGCCGTCCGACGAAGTCGACGCCCTGGAGGCCACCGGAGCGACCGTCGTAAGGTACGCGGACGCCGACCACGGCTTCGTGCATGACCCGGACCGCCCGGCCCACCGGGCCGACGACGCGGCGGACGCCTGGCGCCGGGTGGAGGCCTGGCTGCACGCCTGAACGGCTGTTCAGCGCGCTCGGATGGTCAGCTGTTCACGGTTGGTGATGCGGTAGGTCCGGTCGACCTGTTCGATCCAGCCCAAGCGGATGAACGAGGCGATGGCCTTGTTGACCCGTTCCCGTGAGGCGCCGACCATGCCGGCCAGTTCTTCCTGGGTGATGGGGAGCGAGAACTCCTCCTCCTCGCCGGCTAGCTCCAGCAGGCGCTTGGCCGTCCGGCCCGTCACGTCCAAGAACACCGAGTCGGCCAGGGCGGCGTCCATGGTCCGTAGGCGACCGGCCAGCATGGCCACCACCCGCCACAGGAGCGTGGGGTCATTCTCGTAGAGGCCACGGACCGGCCCGTAGGGGACCGCGGTGACCACCGACGGTTCCAGGGCCCGGGCCTCAGCCGACCGACCCCGACCGTCAAACAGCCCCATCTCGCCGAACAGGTCGCCCTCCTCCATAAGGGCCACCATGGACTCCCTACCGTCGATTGACTTGTTGGCGATAGCGATGCGCCCTGAGACCACCACGAACAACTCGTCAGGGGCGTCTCCCTCGCGGAACAGGACGTCCCCTCGCCGGAGGTCGAGATCCTGTCCAGCCTCAGTGATCGCGGCCAGGGACCCGTCATCCAGACTGGCGAACAGGGTGGTCTCGCGGAAGAGTGTGGTGTCCGGCATGTCGAGTGGCCATGCTAGTGAGGTGTTCTGCCAGCCACCGCCACCGAGAATTGGTCTTGTTCGCGTCCCGGTTGTCGGGTTCGTCCCTAGGACCTCCGGATGACCGTCCGGGACCGCCGGGTGGTGGTGTGGTCGGTAGTGGTGGCCGCCGGGAGCGGCGAGCGGTTTGGGGGCGACAAGCAGGCCGCCGATCTAGCCGGCCAACCGGTGGTCGTCCGGTCGGTCCGGGCCGCCGCCTCGGTTTCCGACGGGGTCGTGGTCGTGGTGGCCGCTAACCGGCGTTCGGCGGTAGTCGACCTACTGGCCGGCCTGGATGGGGTGGAGGCCGTCGTGGACGGAGGGACCACCCGGTCGGCGTCGGTGCGCTGTGGGCTGGCCGCCGTGCCCGCAGACGCCGAGGTGGTGCTGGTCCACGACGGGGCGAGGCCGCTGGCTACCCCAGATCTGTTTCGTCGGGTTGTCGGGGCGGTGTGTCTCGGAGCCGAAGCTGTCGTCCCCGGCATCCCGGTGACCGACTCGCTACGGTCCGCCGAAGGCCGAGTTATCGAGCGCGATGGGGTGATCACCGTGCAGACGCCACAGGGCTTCGCCGCCGAGGTCCTACGACGAGCCCATGCTGACGGAGGCGAGGCCTCTGACGACGCCACGTTGGTCGAGGCGGCGGGTGTCACAGTGGTGGTCGTGGAAGGGGAACCGGCCAACCTGAAGGTCACCCGGCCGATAGACCTAGCGTTGGCGGCCCTCGAGGTGGCCAGTTCGGCGGAGCGGTCGACCGATGCCTGAGATGCGGGTTGGTCAGGGGTTCGATATCCATCCGTTCAGCGACGACCCGGGACGGCGGCTGGTGCTGGGAGGCGTGGTCTTCGACGGCCAGGGCCTGGCCGGGCACAGCGACGCCGATGTGGTGGCCCACGCCGTGACCGACGCCCTCCTGGGGGCGGCCGGCTTAGGCGACATCGGCCAGCGCTACCCCGATACCGATCCTGTCCATGCTGGGGTCGACAGTATGGGTCTGCTGGCCGACAGCGTCGCCGCCGTTTGGGCCGACGGTTGGGAAGTGGCCAACGTGGACTGCACGGTGGTCTTGGAGGCCCCAAGGTTGGCCTCCCGTCGGACCGAGATGCAAGAGGCCCTGGCAGTCGTGGTCGGCGCGGCGGTCACCGTCAAGGGGAAGCGAGCCGAGGGCCTGGGCGCCATCGGTCGGGAGGAGGGCGTGGCCTGCTTTGCCGTTGCCCTCCTTACCCGGCCCGAGGCGCCCTCGTGAGCGGACCTCGGGGTCCCAAGCGAGGCGACGGCCGGTCCGCGCGGTCGACCGGAGGTGGAGGTCGGGGCGGTAGTCGGTCGGGGCCACCCCGGCGCGGTCCAACCGGCCGGCCCGGTCCCCGGGGTCGCGGCCAGCGGGGGAGCACCCCGATGGGGAACCGTCCGGAGGGCCCACTGAAGGGCCTGGGAGGTGATCAGGTGGAGGGCCGACAGGCGGTCCGGGAGCTGTTGCTGGCCGGAACGCGACGGACCCGGGAGGTCCTGATGGCCGGTGACCTGGACCCCGCCCCGATCCTGGACGACATCATTGACCTGGCCGACGAGGCCAGGGTCACCATCCGGGAGGTGTCTCGGTCCAAGTTCGAGTCGGTGGCACGCACCGATGCCCCCCAGGGGGTGCTGGCCCTGGCCCAGCCGCTCAGCGAACACGAACTGGAGGACCTGCTCCGTCCTGACGCCTCGGGTCATGATCCGTTCCTGCTGCTGCTGGACGGGGTAACCGATCCCGGCAACTTGGGGGCCATCCTCCGGTCGGCCGAGTGCGCCGGGGTTACCGGCGTTGTGCTGCCCCGCCACCGGGCCGCCGGTGTGACAGCAGCGGCCACCAAGTCGGCAGCCGGGGCCATTGAGCACCTACGGATGACCCGAGTGCCGGGACTCCCCAAGGCGCTGGGCCGCTTGGCCGAGGCCGGGGTGTGGTCGGTGGGTCTGGACGTCGGTGGCGACACGGCCATCCATGACCTGGCGGTGGCCGACCAACCGGTGGCCCTCGTCTTGGGTGCCGAGGGTTCGGGCCTGTCACGCCTGGTCCGCGAACGGTGCGACACCATTGCCCATATCCCGCTGGCCGGGGTGCTGGGGTCGCTGAACGTGTCGGTCGCCGCCGCCGTAGCGTTGTTCGAGGTGGCCCGACACCGTCGGTGAGCCCGAGGTCGGATTCGAACCGACGACCTGACGCTTACAAGGCGCCTGCTCTGACCAACTGAGCTACTCGGGCGGAACGACGCTGGTGGTAGCGCCGTACCCACCCGAGGCTACTGAGGCGGGCTGGGCACGTCGCCCGACCCGCCCCGGTAACCGGACCTATGAAGAGGGGGTACTTGAACCACCCCCCGCGGTGGAGGATCATCGGGTCGTGGCACTGACACAGCGGGATCGCGACATCCTGGACTTTGAGCGGTCTTGGTGGACGGCCACCGCACCGAAGGACGTGCAGATCCGGGAACGGTTTGAGCTCTCGGCGACTCGCTACCACCAACTGCTCGGCGAGTTACTCGTTACCACCGACGCCATGGACTACGACCCGCTCGTGGTTCGCCGCCTCCAACGCCAGCGGGATCGCCGTCGGCGAGCCCGCCTCGAGCCACGGGTGGTTGAAGAAGACGGCACCCGATGAACGTGGGCCGCGGCGGCGGAGGGCTCGGCCCCAGCAACGCCGCTGCCGCACCGCGGGCCTTCCTGCTCATTGCGGTGGCTGTGGTGCTGGGCCTGGTCCTGCTCTGGAAGGGTCTGGACGACACCCCGGGGCTTCGCCCGCTGGTCAACGGCGGAGCTGAGACGGCAGTGGACGATGGTTCGGCCGGCGACACAGAGGGCGTGTCGGGAACCATCACCCCCACCTCGACGCAGGCCGTGGGCGGTGACGCGGAGCCTCCGCCGACCACCACGGTTGCTCCCACCACCACCCAGGAACTCTTTCCAACGCCCACCCACGCGCCCAACGAGGTGAAAGTTTTGGTGGCCAACGGCTCCGGGGTCTCCGGTGCCGCCGGCAAGGTCACCGACATGCTCAGCCCGCTCGGGTGGGCCATGGAGTCGCCGGCCAACGCTGAGAAGGCCAGCGCCAGTCGGATTTACTACCGCACCGAATACGTGGCCGACGCCAAGGTCATCGTGGACCACTTCGGAGAGTTCGCGGACATCCTCGAGGCAATGCCGCCCGGCGGCCCGGCCGTACCGCCCAACGCCGAGGAGAGGGTAGCCAACGCCGACATTGTGTTGATCCTGGGCTCGGACCTACGCATCCAGTCCAACTGAGGTTGGCCAGTGCGGGTCGTCGCCGCGCTGGACAAGTTCCGGGGGACCGCCACGGCGGCCCAGGTGGCCTCGGCGGTAGCCCGGGCGGTGGCCGGGCACGGTGGCACCACGGTCGAGGTACCGATGGCCGACGGCGGGGAGGGGCTGCTTGATGTCCTCGGGGGTTCTGACCGAACCAACGAGGTAACCGGACCCCTTGGCGAGCCGGTGTCGGCCGGCTGGCGGCTCTCTGGTGAAACGGCGGTCATCGAGATAGCCCAGGCGGCTGGCCTGGTGCTGGCAGGCGGGGCGGATGGGAACCGGCCGCTGGACGCCACCACGACTGGGGTGGGGGAGTTGATGCACCATGCCGTAGAGCAGGGGGCCCGCCGGATCATCGTGGGTATGGGTGGCTCCGCCTCCACCGACGGTGGCCTGGGAGCAGTGGACGCCATGGGGTCACCGGCCCGGTACCGGGGGGTGGAGTTGTTAGGTGCCTGCGACGTGCGGACCCGGTTTACCGATGCCGCCGAGGTGTTCGGACCACAGAAGGGGGCCTCCGACGCCCACATTCGCCTGCTGACCGGACGCCTGGAGCGCCTGGTCCAGGTGTACGAGGAGCGCTACGGCGTCGACATATCGGCGATGGACCGGGCGGGTGCCGCCGGAGGCCTGGCCGGAGGCCTGGCCGCCCGGGGCGCCCAGCTGGTCGACGGCGTCGACCTGGTGGCCGAAGAGGTGCGGCTTGATGAGCACCTGGCCGGGGCCGACCTGGTGGTCACTGGCGAGGGTCGGTTGGACGCCACCTCGATGGCGGGCAAGGTGGTGGGCGGTGTGGCCGCCTACGCGGCGGCGGCCGGGGTGCCGCTCCTGGTGGTGGTGGGGAGTGCCGATCCGGATGTGATAGTCCCGGGCGACGTGCTCTCCCTGGTCGACCTCTTCGGGCTGGACCGTGCCCAGACCGACACCGGTGCCTGCGTCACCGAGGCGGTGGCCGGGTGGCTGGCGGGGCGGTGACCTCAACAGCGGGTGGGGGCAGGCCGGTCCGCTGGGTAGGTTTTCTGCCCATGGCCGTCACCATCCGCATTCCCACCACGCTTCGCCCCCTGACCGGTGGCCAGCCCGAGGTCGAGGTGGAGGCAGGCACAGTCGCCGACGCCCTCTCCGCCCTAGATGCTGCCCACCCGGGCTTCTCCGAGCGGATCCTGGACGAGGGTGGTTCCCTGCGCCGCTTCGTCAACGTCTTCGTGAGCGACGACGACGTGCGGTTCCTGGACGGCCTGGCCACCGTCGTGCCCGACGGCGACACAGTGGCCATCGTGCCAGCGGTGGCCGGAGGCTGATCCCGCCCTTCTAGTCCGGGCGAGCTTTCGGCGCCGGACGTCGGTCGCAGAACGTGGCCGGCCACGTTGGAAAACCAGCGGTCTGCTGGTTGGATTGGCACTCGCTTGAAGAGAGTGCCAGCGGTCGCGTTCCCGCACCGCTGGACCACCAATCACGGAGAGGTTGCCGCTGATGGCGAAGATCATCACGTTCGACGAGACGGCCCGACGGTCGCTCGAAAAGGGCATGAACCAGCTGGCCGACGCCGTGCGAGTCACGCTGGGCCCGAAGGGCCGAAACGTCGTCCTGGAGAAGAAGTGGGGTGCCCCCACAATCACCAACGACGGCGTCTCCATTGCCAAGGAGATCGACCTAGAGGACCCGTACGAGCGCATCGGGGCCGAGCTGGTCAAGGAAGTGGCCAAGAAGACCGACGATGTGGCCGGTGACGGCACCACCACGGCGACCGTTCTGGCCTGGTCGATGGTCCGCGAAGGTCTGCGAAACGTGGCCGCCGGCGCCAACCCCATGTCGATCAAAAAAGGCATCGAGGCAGCGGTAGCCGCTGCCGTCGACTCGATTCGGGATTCCTCCCTGGACGTGTCCAGTGACAAGGCGCAGATCGCCAACGTGGCCGCTATCTCAGCCGCTGACCCTGAGATCGGCGAGATGATCTCCGACGCCATCGACAAGGTAGGCAAGGACGGCGTCATCACTGTCGAGGAGGGCCAGACGTTCGGTATGGAGATGGACCTCGTCGAGGGCATGCGCTTCGACAAGGGCTACATCTCCCCTTACTTCGTGACCGACCCGGACCGCATGGAGGCCGTTCTTGAGGAGCCTTACGTGCTATTTGTTGGATCCAAGATCAGCGCCGTTCGCGACCTGGTGCCGGCTTTGGAGAAGGTCATGCAGACAAACCGCCCGCTGGTGGTGATCTCCGAGGACGTTGAGGGCGAGGCCCTGGCCACGCTCGTCGTGAACAAGATCCGAGGCACCTTCACCTCGGTGGCTGTCAAGGCCCCGGGCTTCGGCGACCGCCGCAAGGCCATGCTCCAGGACATGGCCATCCTGACCGGCGGCCAGGTGGTGTCCGAGGAGGTCGGCCTCAAGGTTGACGGCGTGACCCTCGACATGCTGGGCCAGGCTCGCAAGATCGTGGTTAGCAAGGACGAGACCACCATCGTCGAGGGAGCGGGTGACGAGGTCGACATCGCCGGCCGCATTGCCCAGATCAAGGGCGAGATTGACAACACCGACTCGGACTACGACCGGGAGAAGCTCCAGGAGCGCCTGGCCAAGCTGTCAGGCGGCGTTGCCGTCCTGAAGGTTGGGGCGGCCACTGAGGTTGAACTCAAGGAGAAGAAACACCGCATCGAGGACGCGGTGAGTACTACCAAGGCGGCCATCGAGGAGGGCGTCGTTGCCGGCGGCGGCGTGACCCTGCTCCGGGCCCAGGATGCGGCGACCGCGGCTGCCGAGGGTCTGTCCCCCGACGAGGCCACCGGCACCCGTATCGTGGCCAAGGCCCTGGAGAGCCCGTTGACCCAGATCGCTGTAAACGCCGGCCTGGAGGGCGGTGTCATCGTTGAGAAGGTGCGCAACCTCGACGGTCCCAACGGCCTCAACGCCGCCACCGGCGAGTACGAGGACCTGGTCGCCGCCGGCATCATCGATGCCGCCAAGGTGACTCGGTCGGCCCTGCAGAACGCCGGCTCCATCGCCGCCCTGTTCCTCACCACGGAGGCCGTCGTCGCCGACGCCCCGGCTGAGGGTGCGGCGGGCGGGGGCATGCCGGACATGGACTTCTAGGCGGGTCGGCGGACACGATCCCCAGACTGGGATTGGACCAATTCGAGCGGGTGCCCTCCGGGGCGTCCACTCCGCTTTTCCCGCTGGGGCGTGTTCACTGGTGGGCATGTCCAGCTTGAAGAGATGCCGACGATGAGCCGCGGTCGGACGTCTCGGGTCTTCACCCGCCGGATTGATGCTGACGGCTCGCGGCGGGTGCCCGACGAGCTCATCGTGGAGGAGCCCCTGGCAATCCGTCTGGACGGCGAGTTGGTGGCTACCACCATGCGCACCCCGGGCGACGACTTCGAGTTGGCGGTCGGCTTCTGCATCACCGAGGGCGTTTTGCACGACGTCCCGATCCGCACCGTGCGGTACTGCGGGGAGGGGTCGGCCGCCCAGGCTGAGTACAACGACGTCACCGTCGACACCGGTGGTCGTGCACCGGCGCCCACGCCCCGCCTGGGACCCGCCTCGTCCTCGTGCGGTATCTGCGGGACGGTGGCCATCGACGACCTCCGGAAACGCCTCCGGCCCCTGGACGTGGAGCCCTTCGAAATCGGGGTGCTGGCTGGCTTGGCCGACCGGATCGACGGCCAGGCCCTCTTCTCGACCACCGGGGCCGTCCACGCCGCGGTGGCCTTCGACCGGGCGGGAATGCCGCAGGTGCTTCGGGAGGACATTGGGCGCCACAATGCCGTCGACAAGGTGGTCGGGCGGCTCCACATGGACGGCCTCCTACCGGCCGGAGATCTAGGCCTGTGGGTTAGCGGCCGGGCCTCGTTTGAGATGGCCCAGAAGGCGTGGGCGGCTGGGTTCGCCTGCCTGGTGGCGGTGAGCGGCCCGTCGGCCCTGGCCGTGGAGACGGCTGCCGTGGCCAACCTGCAGCTGGCCGGGTTCGCCCGGGGCGATCGCCTCAACCTCTACACGGGCGATTGACGGTCCGTCCGAGACCCCTCTCTAGACTCCGTCGGATGAGCGAACCGGTCAGCCCCGTCGTCGGCCTCGGCGTCCTCCACCTGTTCTGCCGGATCCCCGGTTCGGGTGTCGACCGGGAGGCGGTTCGCACCGCCGTCGAGATCGCCACCGCAGCCGGCGACCAGGTGATTTCGGTAGCGATCCTGGGCCACAAGGCCGACCTAGCGTTTATGGGTTTGGGTGACGACCTCTGGCGCCTGCGAGACCTCCAGACCGCCCTGGTGGCCGGCGGCCTACAGGTGGTGGATAGCTACGTGTCGCTGACCGAGATCTCCGAGTACGCCCAAGGCGTGCCGGACGAGATGAAGCAGGCCCGGCTCCACCCAGAGTTACCCCCCGCAGGTAAGCCGGCGTGGTGCTTCTACCCGATGTCCAAGCGACGCAACGTGGGTGCCAATTGGTACCGCCTCCCATACGACGACCGCCACGAACTGATGATGGAGCACGGTGCCTCGGGGCGGAAGTTCGCCGGCCGCATCCTGCAGGTTGTTACCGGATCGACCGGGGTGGACGACCACGAATGGGGGGTCACGCTGTTTGGCGAACACCCCGACGACCTCAAAGACGTCGTCTACACCATGCGCTACGACCGGGCGTCGGCCGACTACGGCGAGTTTGGCACCTTCTACACGGGCATG
The DNA here is from genome assembly GCA_022452035.1 of Acidimicrobiales bacterium. NCBI lineage: Bacteria > Bacillati > Actinomycetota > Acidimicrobiia > Acidimicrobiales > Acidimicrobiales bacterium. The sequence goes on from JAKURV010000014.1 coordinate 9,316, forward strand.
GTTGATGACCTGGACACCGTCCTGACCCGGGCCGGTTGTGCCTGATCGTGGAACCGATTGTCGTCGACGAGCCGTCGTTGGAGGGCCTCCGGCGGACCCTGCACGATCTGGACCGGGTCGTGGTGGCCTTCTCCGGCGGCGCTGACTCGGCTTTCTTGGCCCGGATGGCCCACGACACCCTGGGTTCCGACCGGGTCCACGTGGTGACCGCCGTGTCACCGTCGCTGGCCGGCGACGAGCGGGCCGATGCGGCCTCTCTGGCCGACGAGTGGGGTCTGCGCTGGTCGGAGGTCGAGACCCACGAGATGGTCGACGCCGCCTACCGGGTCAATGATGCCGACCGATGCGGACGGTGCAAGGACGCTCTCATGGACGTGCTGGACCCCATTGCCGACCGGGAGTCGGCCACCGTCGTCCTGGGCGTTAACGTCGATGACCTCGGTGACCACCGCCCCGGTCAGGCTGTGGCGTCTAAACGAGGAGCCCGGTTCCCCCTCGTGGAAGCCGGTATGACCAAGGCCGATGTCCGCCACCACTCCCGCCGCTTGGGCCTGCGCACGGCCGACAAGCCGGCCGCCGCCTGCCTAGCTTCGAGGATTCCCTACGGCTCCGAGGTCACGATCGATGTCCTGACGACCGTGGAACGCGCCGAGGCCGCCCTGCGTCGGCTGGGGTTCGAGGACCTTCGCGTCCGCCACTACGACGACGCGGCCCGCCTGGAGGTCCCGACCGATCGGCTGGCCGAGGTGGTGGAGCGCCGGACCGAGGTAGTGGCCGCTGTCGCGGCCGCCGGCTACGCCTACGTCACCCTCGACCTGGAGGGGCTGCGGTCCGGGAACCTGAACCGGGCTCTAGACGGTGGGTGACCGGGTACCCATTCAGGTCGGCTCCCGGCAGGTCCTCCGCCGTCGCAGCGTTGCCAAGGACCAGCGGTGAGAGTTGCCGCCCACGTTCCGGACCTCATGGACCGGTCTCGGCTCCGGTCGACCAAGGCCGAGGTGGTCCTGGTAGCAGATCCGGCCGAGCTGGTGGGCCTAGAGGTTGACCTCGTGGTGGTGGACCTATCCCGACCCGGCGTACTTGACGTACTGGGCGACGTCGGTGCCCGCACTGTGGGCTTCGCCGCCCACGTGGACGAGGAGCTGATGGCTACCGCCTCGGCTGCTGGATGTGACGAGGTGCTGGCCCGGTCGGTGTTCTTCCGGCGGTTCCCAGACTTCGTTAGCTGAGCGGCCCACTACCGTCGCGCCGGTGGGCCAACTCGACGTCTCCGACCTGCTGGCCGACCGTCAACTACGGGGTCCGGACTTCTGCGAGGCCCTGACCGAGCGGATCGACGGCTTCCTGACCGGTGTCTATGCGGCGGCCGAGGCCCCGGAGGGAACTTCCCTAGTGGCCGTAGGCGGGTACGGCCGACGAGAGCAGTGTCCGGGCAGCGACGTGGATGTGGTCCTGGTTCACCGCCCCGACACGGACGTTAGGGAGGCCGCCCAGCGGATCTGGTACCCGCTCTGGGACGCCGGCCTAAAGCTGGGCCACCAAGTCGGGACGGTGGCCCAATTGCTGGAGGTGGCGACGGACAGCCTGGAGACAGCGACCAGCCTCCTGGCCGCCCGTCCAGTGGCCGGTGACGGGGAGTTGGCCGACAGGCTGGCCTTTGCCGCCCTGCAGCAGTGGGTTAGCCGGTCCAAGCACCACCTGGACCGGATGAATGCCTCGGTGGCCGAACGCCACGCCCGGTTCGGTGAGGTGGCCTTTCTGTTGGAGCCTGACCTGAAGGAGGCCCGGGGCGGGCTGCGCGACGTTCACAACCTCCTATGGGTGGAACAGGCCACAGTGCCCATCTTGCGTGAGGCCGAGTCGGCTGGCCTGGCCGCCGCCTCGGAGGTCCTGCTGGCCGTCCGGGTGGAGCTCCATCGCCTTACCGGGCAGCGGTCCGACCAGCTGCTACTGGAACTCCAGGAAGAGGTAGCCGACGCCCTCGGCCTGGCCGACTCCGACGTGCTTATGGCCGAGGTCTCGTCCGCCGGAAGGACTATTGCCTGGACGGGGGAAGGGGCGGCCCGCCGGACCCGTCGGGCGGCGCGTCGGCGCGGTCCCCTACGGGTCCTGGCGGGCTCCCGGCATCGAGAGGTAGCGCCCGCCCTGGTCCTGGACGACGGCCGCCTGGAGCTCACCCTGGAGGCTGACCTGGCCGACCCCCTGCTGGTGTTGCGGTGTGCCGTGGTGGCCGCTCGCCACGATGCCTACCTCCAGCGCGGTTCTCTGGAACGGCTAGCCGACCACAGCAGGCCCCTATCCATACCGTGGCCTGCCGAGGCCCGGGACCTGTTCGTGGAACTCCTGGCGTGCGGGCCGGCCGCCGTGCCCGTCATTGAGGACCTGGATCACGTGGGCCTGTTCGTGCTGCTGGTGCCCGAGTGGGAGCCGTGTCGGTCCCGACCCCAGCGCAACGCCTACCACCGGTTCACCGTGGACCGGCACCTCATGGAGACAGCGGCCGAAGCCTCCCGCCTGGTGGACCGAGTAGACCGGCCCGATCTCCTACTGGTCGGGGCCCTGCTTCACGACATCGGCAAGGGCTATCCGGGGGACCACACCGAGGTCGGCGTCGACCTGATGAGGACTATCGGCTCCCGTATGGGATTCAGCGAGGCCGACACGGACCTTCTGGTGGCCATGGTCGAACACCACCTGCTGCTCCCCGACGTGGCCACCCGCCGGGACCTCGACGACGACGGCACCATCCGGTCGGTGGCCGATGCGTTGGGCAGCATCCGCCTGCTGGAACTGCTGGGTGCCCTCACCGAGGCGGACTCCATCGCCACCGGTCCGTCAGCTTGGAGCTCGTGGAAGGGCGACCTGGTACACGACCTGGTAGACCGGACCCGGCATGTCCTGAGCGGTGGCGACGTCGGCGAGGTGCTAGGCGGCTCCTTCCCCGATGCTGGCCAACGGATGCTGTTGGATGAGGGGGAATTCGTGGTCCGGGGCGAGGGCTCGACGCTCACCGTGGTGGCTGACGACCGGCCGGGCACGTTCTCCAAGGTGGCGGGGGTGCTGTCGTTGAACGGCGCTGACGTCCAGGACGCCGCCGCCCATTCGGAGAATGGGCGGGCCCTGTCGGTGTTTCGCGTTGGCCAGGTCCTGGGCGGTACGCCGGACTGGGGCCGGATCGAGGACCAGATCCGACGTGCCCTGTCCGGTCGCCTGGCCCTGGCTGCCCGGTTGGGGGACCGGTCCCGGACCTACCGGCCGATTCGTATGGCCGCCCGCCCGGCCCGGCCCCGAGTGACCGTGGACAACGAAACCTCGACCACCGCCACTGTCCTAGAGGTCACCTGTCCAGACGGTGTGGGTGTGCTGTACCGGATCACCCGGGCCTTCGCCGAACTGGACCTCGACATCGTCCGAGCCCGGGTCCAGACGCTGGGTTCCGACGTTGTCGACGCCTTTTACGTGCGGGACTCGTCGGGGTCCAAGATCACCGATGCAGACCACCTGGCAGAGATCGAGCTCTCAGTGCTGCGCTGGGTGGCTGTCGACTTCTGACCGGACCGGTCCGGGAGCGGATCGGAGCGCCTACGGTGCTGGCGTGACCGAACCACCCGGTGGTCCCCCGATCCGACGGGACCTGTTGCGGTGGGCCGAGGCTCTGGCCGGTTCGGCCCGTACCGGCCTCGGGTTCACTGAGTCGCTCTACGAGCGGGAACGCTACGAGGAGATCCTCCACGTGGCGGCCGAGATCCGGGCCGGGGCAGACGCCCTGGCCGGTCGGGAGGTGGCGGCGGCGGCTCTGGTCGACGAGTGGATGGACACCGTGGGCCGGGGGGTGCCGGGATACATCACCCCCAAGGTGACCGTCGGCGCGGTGGTCGGCAACGACGACGGCGAACTGCTGCTCGTGCAGCGGGCCGACTCCGGGCTCTGGCTCTACCCGACGGGTTGGGCTGACGTCGGCTACTCGGCGGCCGAGGTGGTGGTCAAGGAGGTTCGGGAGGAGACGGGCATCGAGTGCGAGGTGGTACGGCCCATCGCCATTTTGGACGGGATGAGGCTCGGCTTCACGGGCATCCCGCTGTACTCGCTGGTCTTCCACTGTCAGATGACCGGTGGCCAGCTGAAGGCCCATCCGCTGGAGTGCTCCGATGTGGGCTTTTTCGCCGAAGGCCACCTGCCTGACGACACGATCCTTCCCGACCAGTGGGCCGACGACGCCTTTGCGGCGATCCGGGGTGAGCCTCTAGAGGTGCGCTTCGACGTTCCGCGGAACCCAACTTGGCGGGGCAGCGAGGCCTGAGGCCGGCCGATCCTCAGGTACCGGGCTGGTTGCGGAGGAAGTCTTCGACCTCGGCCACCAACTGGTCCGGGTTGTCGGTCGTCTCCTCGTCAAAGTCGGCTTCTAGTTGTTCCACATACTCAACGGTGTCGTCATCCTCGGCCACCAGGTCGCTGACCTGGCGTTCGTAGGCGGCGGCGGCGATCTCTAGGTCAGTTCGGGGGACGTTCACGGCCAGCACATGACAGAGCCGGTCTACAAGGGCCAGGGCGGCCTTGGGCGACGGGGCGTTGGAGACGTAGGACGGGACGCTGGCCCAGAACGAGGCCGTGGTGACTCCCCGCTCGCGGAGCCCGGCCGACAGGACGCCCACGATGCCGGTCGGGCCCTCATAGGTCGACGGCGACAGGGTCAGGCGGGCGGCTAGGACTGGATCGTCGGTCCCGCCGTACACCTGGGTGGGTCGGGTATGGGGTACATCGGTCAGGAGGGCGCCGAGGGTGCACACCATGGTGGCGCCCATTGCCTCGGCGGTAATGGCCAGGTGGTCCACGAAGCTCCGCCACCGCAGTTGGGGTTCGTGGCCGATGGCGCACACCAGGTCGTGCTCGGCGCTGGGGATCCGGGCCACGTGGATGCCCGTCGACGGCCAGACGATCTGGCGAACGTCGTACTCGTCGAGGCGCACGTTGGGTCGAGCCACCGTGAAGTCAAAGAAGTCCTCGGCGTCGATAGTGGCCACGTGCTCAGCCTGGAAATGGTCCCGGACGTAGCGGGCGGCCGTGGAACTGGCCTCCCCGGCGTCGTTCCAGCCCTCGAAGGCGGCGACCAGGATCGGGGACCGCAGGTCAGTCGGGACCTTCTCGACGTTCCAGATGAGGTGTGGGGCGGAGTCAGGGGCCATTGATTTGGAGGCTAGCCAGAGACGTGTCGACGCGCGCCGGGAGGGACCCGGCGCCGGCTCTAGGCTGCGCGGCGATGGGTGACCGAGGATCGGAGTCCGGGATCCGGATTGTCGAGGCGACCGGGGTCGACGACGCCCTAGTGTCCGTCATGGCCCGGCTGGTCCCTCAGCTCTCCCGGTCCAACTCGCCGCCCGATGCTGCCACCCTTGAGGCCATCGTGGGCTCGGAGGCGTCGGCCCTTTTGCTGGCCCTCGACGAGGAGGGGGCTGTAGTGGGGAGCTTGACCCTGGCCGTGTTCCGGATCCCCACCGGCCTGCGAGCCTGGATCGAGGACGTGGTAGTGGACGAGGCGGCGCGGGGACGGGGGGTCGGCGAGGCCCTCAACCGGGAGGCCATAGGCCGGGCTCGGGCCGAGGGGGCGACCACGGTGGACTTGACGTCGCGCCCCTCCCGGGAAGCCGCTAATCGGCTCTACCGGCGCCTCGGCTTCGAGGAGCGGGCCACCAACGTTTACCGGCTGGCTCTCTGAGCTGGCGGACGGCCCTGCTACCGTCCGACCGATGATGAGCAAACAGGTAGCCGAGAAGGCTTTCGCGAAGGTCGAAAACGAACTCCGGGACCTCTCCCGGTGGATGTACGAGAACCCTGAACTCGGATTCGAAGAGTTTGAGGCCTCCGAAAAACTGAGCTCCTTCCTCGGCCGTCAGGGGTTCGAGGTCACCTACCCCTGCCACGGCCTAGACACGGCATTCGAGGCGACGGTCGGAACCGGAGGGCCACGAGTGGTCATCTGCTGCGAGTACGACGCCCTGCCCGAGGTCGGCCACGCCTGCGGCCACAACATCATTGCCACGGCGGCGGCCGGAGCAGGGGTGGCGATGGCCACCCTGGCCGAGGAGTTAGGAATTCGGGTAACGGTGCTCGGTACCCCCGCGGAGGAGGGAGGCGGGGGCAAGGTCGAACTGATCGACGCCGGCGCATTCGAAGACGCTGCCGCGTCGATGATGGTGCACCCCGGCCCCTTCGACGAGCTTGACCCCTCGTTCCAGGCTTGTCAGCACTTCGAAGCGGAGTTCTTCGGTAAGGAGTCGCACGCCGCCTTCGCCCCCGAAGAGGGGATCAACGCCTTGGATGCGTTCGTCCAGGCGTACGTGAACGTGGCCACCCTTAGACAAGCGATGGTCGAGGGTGACCGGGTGCACTGCATGGTCACGCGCGGGGGCGACGCGGTGAACGTGGTGCCCGCCCACACCAGTTCCACGTGGCTGATCCGCTCGTCCAGCGTCGAGAGGCTCGACGAACTAATCCCGAAGGTTCAGGCCTGCTTCGAGGGTGCGGCCACCGCCACCGGCTGTCGCCTGGCCTGGACGCGCACTGACCATCCGTACGACAACATGCGGAACAATCAGGTGATGACCGGCCTGTACTCGACCAACTCGGAGAGCATGGGCCGACCGATGCCTACCGAGGCGGAAATCGGTCGCAGCGGCGGTTCATCCGACATGGGCAACGTCAGCCAGGTGGTCCCGTCGATCCACCCGATGCTCGGAATCCAGTCGGGCGACGCCGTGAACCACCAGCCCGAGTTTGCCGACCACACTGTGTCAACCCACGGGATGCAGGCCATCCGCGATGGGGCGTTGTCGATGGCTTACACGATCATCGACATGGCTGAACAGGACGTCTGGGAACGACTCGGAGAATGACCAGCCGACCGTGAACAGCCCGCAACCGGTCCTTCAGGTCTCCGACCTGACGACCCGGTTCAATACGGAGGATGGCACTGTCCACGCCGTCAACGGCATGTCGTTCGACCTGGCCGATGGCGAGGTGGTCGGCATCGTTGGCGAGAGCGGGTCGGGCAAGAGCGTGTCCATGATGTCGTTGCTCCGCCTGATTCCTATGCCCCCCGGGGAGATCGTCGACGGTGAGGCGATCTTCGAGGACGCCGACCTCCTTTCCATGAGCCTTGACGATCTGCGAAAGGTCCGCGGCGGGAGAATCGGCTTCATCTTCCAGGATCCAATGACATCGCTGAACCCGGTGCTTACCGTCGGCTACCAGATCACAGAGTCTCTGACAGTCCACCAGCCGGGTCGTGCCTCGGAGTTGCGAGAGCGAGCCCTGGATCTCCTAAAACTGGTCGGGATCCCGTCGCCGGAGCAACGCCTACAGAGCTTTCCCCATGAGCTCTCGGGCGGGATGAGGCAGCGGGTGATGATCGCTGTAGCTCTGGCCTGTCGCCCCCGAATCCTGGTCGCCGACGAGCCGACTACGGCCCTCGACGTCACGATCCAGGCCCAGATCCTCGAACTGGTGAAGGACCTGCGCGAGAAGTTGGGCATGGCGGTGATCTGGATCACCCACGATCTGGGTGTAGTAGCTGGCCTCGTAGATCGCGTGCTGGTCATGTACGGCGGCCAGATCGTCGAGGAAGCCCCGGTCGACGAGTTCTACGCTGAACCCCGCCACCCGTACTCCCAGGGGCTCCTGGCCTCGTTGCCGTCGGCTGCCATGCCGGGACAGAGGTTGGTCAACATCGTCGGGCAGCCTCCGGACCTGCGCTCGCCGCCGACAAGCTGTTCTTTCGCCCCGCGGTGCCCTCATGTCTTCGACCGGTGCCTGCAGGAGAACCCGACCCTGGTGCAGGTGTCGGCGACCCGTCGGCTGGCCTGCTGGCTAGACAGCGGCAGGGATGGACCCAATCATGGCCGTTGATACGGGGGCGGCAGTGCCGGTTGCCAGTGTCTCCCGGTCTAAGCCAGTCGGGAACGAGGTGCTGGTCAGCGTCCGGGGGCTGAAGAAGCACTTTCCGGTGACCAAGGGCGTGTTCCGTCGCAAAGTCGGAGCGGTAAGGGCCGTCGACGGTGTGTCGTTCGACATCCGCCGTGGCGAGACCCTCGGGCTGGTCGGAGAGTCCGGGTCCGGTAAGTCCACTATCGGCCGCACCATGCTCCAACTTGAGAAGGCAACCGAGGGGAGTGTGGTGTTTGACGGCATCGAGCTGGTTGGCCTGGCCGCCGGCGCCCTACGCCGCACCCGGCCCCGCATGCAGATGGTGTTCCAGGATCCGCACGCCTCGCTGAACCCCCGGATGACAGTCAGCTCGATTGTCGGCGAGCCCCTACTGGAGCACGGAAAGTCGTCGTCTAGGGAGCGTCAGGAACGAGTGGAAGAACTGCTGGGCCTGGTCGGCCTCGACCCGACGCACGCCAACCGCTATCCACACGAATTCTCGGGTGGACAGCGACAACGGATTGGCATCGCCAGGGCAATCGCCCTGAACCCTGACTTCATCGTCTGCGACGAACCCATCGCCGCACTCGACGTGTCCATCCAAGCCCAGGTTGTCAACCTCATGGAACACCTACAGGACCTCCTGGGCCTCACGTACCTCTTCATCTCCCACGACCTGGGCATGGTCCGCCATATTGCTGACCGGGTGGCCGTCATGTACCTCGGCCACATCATGGAACTGGCCGACGTAGACGACCTGTACGGCGATCCCCGTCATCCCTACACCCGGGCCCTCCAGAGCTCAGCTCCGGTTCCAGATCCCGTGGTAGAGGCGACCCGGGTGAAGATCATCCTTGAGGGTGACATACCCAGCCCGTCCAATCCTCCTCCCGGCTGTCCGTTCAACACCCGCTGCCCGGATGCTGTGGACCGTTGCCACGAGGAAATACCGGCGTGGCGCGAGGTTGCTCCAGGACACGGTGTGGCCTGCCATCTGGCTGACGGCTGACGGCTGACGGCTGACCCGATGGACACCGGGGTGTCCACCAGTGGAGGGATCTACCTGAGGTGTCTATGATCCGGTCCTCATTTGTACACATGGTCGGGAGCGGGATTCCTGCGGCCCGGTCGGAGGGGAAACCTGACATGAAGCGTTTGACAAGGGTGTTGGCGCTGACGCTGACGCTGACGATGGTTGCTGCTGGTTGTGGCAGCGACGACGACGATGCTGCCCCGGCTGCTCCGGCGACAACGGCTGCTCCTGCGACAACGGCTGCTCCTGCGACAACGGCTGCTCCTGCGACGACAGCAGCTCCGGCAACAACTGCTGCTCCGGAGCCGGAGGAGGTTTCGAGTGGTGCTGGTGAGGGCGGTACTGTGACGCTCCTTTACTGGCAGGCCGCATCCACCCTCAACCCGTATCTTTCGGGTGGTTGGAAGGACCGGGACGCTGGTTCGGTCATCCTCGAGCCGTTGGCCGAGTTTGACGACCAGGGCGTCCTCGTTCCTGCGCTTGCCACCGAGATCCCGACGGTTGCCAACGGCGGAGTCGCCGAAGACCTGAAGTCGATCACCTGGCAGCTCCTTGAGGGTGTTCTGTGGTCCGACGGAACGCCGCTCACCTCCGACGACGTGGTGTTCAGCTGGGAGTACTGCTCTCACCCGGACACCGGATGTGCCAATGCGGGTTCCTATGAAGGCGTGACCTCGGTGGAGGCTGTCGACGATCTCACCATCACGGTGAACTTCGCTGAGGCGACACCGTTCCCGTACGTCCCCTTCGTGTCGAACTCGTTGCCGGTCATCCAGCGGGCTCAGTTCGGTAACTGTGTGGGCGCGGCTTCGGCCGAGTGCACCGACCAGAACTTTGCTCCGATCGGCACCGGTCCGTTCAAGATCGAGTCGTTCACCACGAACGACACCGCGGTATACGTGATCAACGAGAACTACCGCGGTGTTCCCGAGGGCGAGCCCTACTTCGGCAGGGTTGTCATCAAGGGCGGTGGCGACGCCCCGGCGACGGCCCGTTCGGTGCTGGAGCTCGGCGAGTCCGACTATGCCTGGAACCTTCAGGTCGAGCCGGAGATCCTCGCTGCCATGGTTGCCGCTGGAAAGGGCACGGTCGTGTCGGCCTTCTCGACCATGGTCGAACGGATCATGGTGAACCAGACCAACCCGGATCCGGCACTCGGCGACGATCGCAGCGAGTACATGGACGGTGGCAACCCGCACCCGTTCCTGACCGACCCGGTGGTAGGTCGTGCGCTGTCGATCGCCATCGACCGCCAGACCCTGGTTGATGTCGGCTACGGCGACGCCGGTCGTCCCACGTGCAACGTGTGGCCCGCTCCGCCAGCCCAGAACTCCACGGCCAACGACGAGTGCCTCACCCAGGACATCGACCTGGCCAACCAGTTGCTGGACGACGCCGGCTACGCCGACACTGATGGAGACGGCGTGCGCGAGTCGCCCGATGGGGTGCCGCTCAAGATCCTCTACCAGACGTCCACCAACACGGTGCGGCAGGCCACCCAGGAGCTGATCAAGCAGGACTGGGCCAAGATCGGTGTGGAGACCGAGCTTCGTAACATCGATGCCTCGGTGTTCTTCGGTGGTGACCCGGCCAGCCCGGACACCTACGGCAAGTTCTACGCCGACATCGAGATGTACACGAACGGCGCGGCCGGCGTGGACTCACAGTCCTACATGGGGAGTTGGACAACCCCGAATATCAGCGGTAAGGACACCAACTGGCAGGGGAGCAACGTCCAGCGCTTCCAGAGCGACGAATACGACGCACTGCACGCGGAGCTAACCCAGACCGCGGACATGGACCGTCGTAACGAAATCACGATTCAGCTCAACGACCTGGTCGTGGGTAACTACTCGATCATCCCGCTGATCCACCGGGGCAGCGTCTCGGCGCATGCCAACTCGCTGACCGGGGTCAAGCTCAACCCGTGGGATGCAGAGTTGTGGAACATCGGGGAGTGGGCACGTAACTAGTCAAGCCAACCTGAACTGATCCAAAGTCGTTCGACCGGAGAGCCTGGCGGCATGATGTGCCGCCAGGCCCTCCGGCCGGTTCGTTTTCAATATCCCTTGAAAGGGGCCCGGCCGGGGCCCACCACCGATCCCGTCCGGGAAGGGAGGCGTAGGTGATCTGGTTCGCCGGTCGGCGGCTGATGGTCGCCGTGCCCACATTGGTGGCGATCAGCCTGGTCATCTTCACCATCCTTGACCTGGCGCCCGGAGATCCGACCTCGTCGCTTCCCCTCACCATCCCCGGTGATGTCCGGGAACAGATACGGGAGTCGATGGGGTTCAACGACCCATTCTTCATCCGGTGGATCCTCTGGGTGAAGCAGATGTTCATCAACGAGCCGCTCAGCATCATTGAGCAGGTTTTCAACATCCAGGTCGGCAGCGGTGATCGGACTCGGGTCCTCTCCTGGCAGTCAAGGGGGCCGGTGGTCGACACCATCATCGAGAGGCTCCCCCAGACCACCTGGGTGATGGGCCTGGCCTTCATCTTCGGCATCCTCATCGCCGTGCCGGTAGGGGTCATCTCGGCCTACCGGCAGTACTCGGTGTTCGACCAGGTCGGCACCTTCGTCTCGATGGTGGGCTACTCGGTTCCCACCTTCTTCACCGGCCTCCTGGCCATCATCATCTTCAGCGTCAAGCTCGGGTGGTTCCCGTCCTACTACGACACCACCCTCGAGGTGACCGACTGGAATTCCTTCGTGGCCCAGATCCGACAGATCGTCCTCCCGGTGGGAGTGCTCTCCATGTTCAACGCAGCGGCGTTGAGCCGGTTCACCCGATCGGCGATGCTGGACAACCTGTCGGCGGACTACGTGAGGACGGCCCGCTCCAAGGGCCTCCGCGAGAAGCGGGTTCTAGTCCGCCACGTCCTACGCAACAGCCTCATCCCGGTGGTGACCCTGATTGCTCTTCAGGTCCCGTTCGTCTTCGCAGGAGCGCTGATCACCGAGCAGATCTTCCGCATCAACGGGATCGGACAACTGATGATCAGTTCAATCCACGGCGGCGACGTCCCAATGGTCCAGACGCTGAGCTTCCTGATTGCCGCCATCACGGTGTTCTTCAACCTCGTGGCGGACATCGTCTACGGGATCCTGGATCCCCGGATCCGATACGAGTGAGACGAGGGATCCGCATGGCGACCAACGACGGGACCATCGTGTCGGGTGATGTCACCCACCCACCCGAGGACTTCCATAAGCACCGTTCCCTGTGGGGGGACGTCTGGCGACAGTTCCGCCGACACAAGGGCGCACTCGCCGGGCTCTTCGTGCTCATCTTTGTGACCGTGGCCAGCTTCCTCGGGCCAATGCTGATGCCCTACGACCCCATGCTGATCGACGTGAAGCTCCGGAACCTCGGGCCGTCCTTCAGCCACCCTCTGGGAACCGACAACCTCGGTCGCGACATGGTGGCGCGGTCCATGGTCGGTGGTCGCATCTCCTTGCTGGTCGCCATCACTGCGATGGCGCTCTCCGTCCTAGTAGGAGTCTCGGTGGGGATCCTGGCCGGCTACTTCCGGCGGCTGGACGGACCGCTCATGCGGATCACCGATACCTTCCTGGCGATACCCCAGCTGCCGGTGCTGATGGTTCTGATCATGCTGTTTCGCGAAAAGCTTCGCGAGGTCTTCGGACCGGAGGTAGGGATCTTCCTGCTGATCATGATCTCCATCGGCGCTCTTAGCTGGATGCAGGCCGCCCGGGTGGTACGCGGTGAAGTGCTGTCCATCAAGCAGCAAGAGTTCGTGGTTGCAGCGCACAGCATCGGGACACGTCAACGCAACGTCATCTTCCGCCACATTTTCCCGAACACGCTCAGCCCGGTCATGGTCGCAGCCGCACTGGGCATGGCCGTCGCCATCATCACGGAGTCGGCGCTGTCCTTCCTGGGGCTCGGGTTCCCGTCGGACTTCCCGACCTGGGGTCGGCTGCTCTACGACGGCAAGGACTTCATCCAGATCACCCCGATGCGTGTCGTGGGGCCAGGGACCCTCATCTCGCTAACGGTGATCAGCATCAACTACATCGGCGATGGCCTGCGTGACGCCCTCGACCCGAAGGCCCGGCGCCGGTAACCGGACCACCCACCCGCTGGTCGGTGGGCATCAACTTGTCGGGCCTCGCTCCCTGCCCTGTCCGCGGTACGTCGACTCTGACCGGCTCCCGCCCCGGTCTACGGAGATGGTTGACATGGGGTGACGTCATCGTGTCGGGCCTCCTCTAGTCCTCCGGGGGGCCGTTTCGCTGGTCGTCGGCCAACTCGTCGGACAGTGTGTGGTCCCACTGGCGGAGCCCCGTGTTGTGGGCCGCCTTGGCCAGGATGTGAGAGCCCACCGGAGTGGCCACCACGGCGAACAGCAGGGTAAGTGCGGCCTTGATGAGTGCGTCGGCCGTCCCTATGTGCACCACAGCGCCAGCCAGCATCCCAAATAGGCCCAACGTCGAGCACTTCGAGGAGGCGTGCAGCCGGTGGTAGGCGTCGGGCAGCCGGACCACCCCCCACGCCCCGATGAGTATGAAGGACAGCCCCGATCCCAACAGGAACACGGTTACCACGTCGCGCACAGTGTCCATCTACGAACCCGCCCGGTCGTCCGGAGGCTCGGTGCCCGAACGGGTCGCGCCAATGAATTGAGCGAAGGCCAGCGTGGAGGCGAAGCCCACGATGGCCACCAGCAGGGCGATGTCCAGCGACAGGGACCGCTGCTGGTCGACGGCTAGGAGGATGACCAGACCGACGACCTCCAGGGACAGGACGTCGGCGGCCAGGACCCGGTCGGCCACCTCGGGGCCCCGAACCATGCGAACCATGGCCATGCCGATCCCGGCTACTAGGGCCACCACGCCCACCTGGACGACGATGCCTACCACGAGAACACCTCGCGTCGCAGCCGGTCTTCCAGCTTCCGAAGGCTATCGATGGCCTTCGTCCGGTCTTCGGCGTACATGCAGTGCACATACAGCCAGCGTCCGTCATCGGATGCGTCCACAACCAGGGTCCCCGGGGTCAGGGTGATGCAGTTGGCCAACACTGTCACCTGGAGGTCGTCCAGATCCTGGACCGGGTACCGGAGGATGCGCGGCGTCTGGTTGAAGCCCGGGGTCAGGATCTCCCGGGCGATCTGGAGGTTGGCCCGTACCAGGATGGCCAGGAAGTAGCCCGCGAACCGGACCATCCGCAGTAGACGCCGGCCGTGGTTGGGGCGGCCGAAGGCCAGGTCGGAGATCGATACGACTGCGAAGCCGACGGCCAGGCCGATCACGAACCCCGGCCAGCCGGGTCCCCCGGCCCACAGCGAGAAGAGTACGGCTACTAGGAAGTCGGCACCGAGGCGGAGGATCATCCGGTGGCACTCCCATTAGCCGCCGCGGCGATCCGTAGCGGGTTCACGGCCTCTATGTAGGCCGTGGGGTCGGTCAGCTGCTGGCCAGCGTGAAAAGCGATGTCGTAGATCGGCTCGGCGGCTAGGCCGATGAACACGGCGGTGGCTACCAGGATCCCGATCCCGGCGTGGGCACCCCGCAGGCTTTTGGCCCGCACGTTGGGGCGCCGGTCGGCGCCGAAGGGCGCCGGTTCAGTCCGCCAGAAGCCCAGGGTCCAGATCTTCAGCATGGATAGCAGGGTCAGGGCACCGGTGGCCAGTGCGAGGGTCGACAGCCACCAGTGAACTGACCACCCCTCGCGGATGATGACCAGTTTGCCGAAGAACCCGCTCAGCGGGGGCAGCCCAACCAGGCTGAGGGCGGCTACGAGGAACGCGGTAGCCAGCCAGCGGTGGCGTCGGGCCAGCCCGCCGATCCCGTCCAGGTCGTCGGTGCCGGCGTGCTGTTCCATGACCCCGCAGCACAGGAACAGCGAGCTCTTCACCACCATGTGCTGGACCATGTAGTAGAGCGCCCCAGCCAGGCCGGCGACCGTCATTAGCGACAGGCCGAACACCATGTACCCCACCTGGCTGATGACGTGGATGGCCAGGATGCGGCGCACCTGGTTCTGGGAGACAGCGCCGAGGACTCCGAGGAACATGGTGAACCCGGCTGAGATGGCCAGCAGAGGAAGCACCACGTCGCGGGCCTCGCCTGCTGCGAACACCAGGGGGAAGGTCCGCAGCACGGCGTACACGCCGATCTTGGTCAGCAGGCCGCTAAACAGGGCGGCAATCGAGACCGGGAACGTGTGGTACGTGTCGGGCAACCAGAACCAGAGAGGGAAGAACGCGCCCTTGAGGCCGAAGACGATGAGGAGAAGGACCGACAGGCCGGTGAAGCCGGTGGGCAGCGGGACCCCGGCTTCGGTCCGCTCGGCCACCATCCGGGCCAGGTCGGCGATGTTCAGCGTGCCCGTCATTCCGTAGACCAAGCCGGCAGTGATGACGAAGACTGTTGAGCCGACGAGGTTTAACAGGAGGTACTTGTAGGCCTGCGCCATCTGCTGGCGGGTGTGGCCGATGGACAGCAGCCCGTACGAGGCCATCAGCATGATCTCGAAGGCCACGAACAGGTTGAAGAGGTCACCAGTCAGGAAACTCTGGTTGACGCCCATGAGCAGTAACTGGACCAGCGGGTGGAAGTATCGCCGCTCGATCTGCGGGTCGACTAGGGAGAAGCCGTGGAGGGAACAGCTGATGGCCACGATCAGGCCGGCGCACAGCAGCAGGCCGGACAGGCTGTCGAAGACCAGCGTGATGCCGAACGGCGCTCGCCAGGACCCCATCTGGGAGACCATCACCTCGCCGCCCCGGATGCGCACCAGCCACGTTAAGGCCAGGGCCAGCATGGCCAGTTGGCTGGTCAGCCCGAGTACCCGTTGGTGGATTGGACGACCTATCAGGGCGACCGACACCACGGCGGCGGCCAGGGGAATCACCACCAGGAGGCCGAGCAGGTCGTTGGTCATCGGTCGTCGCCCTCCACCCCGGGGGTGGAGCGACCCAGGGCGGCTAGCTCATCGACGTTCAGGGTGCCGGTCCGACGTGCCGTCACGATCAGCAGGGTCAGAAGGAAGCCCATCACGGCGAAGTTGATGACGATGGCCGTGAGGATCAGGGCCTGGGGGAGGGCGTCGACCAGGTCCGATGAGCCGATGATGGGTGGGTTCCGCAACCCCCCGCCGGGCAGCACCGGCGACCCGCTCATGGCGAGAATGGCCAGGTTGGCGCCGTGCCCGAGGAGGAACACGCCCATGGCCACCGACTTCAGCTCGCGGGACAGCATCAGGTAGATGCTCACCGTCACGAAGACGGCCACGCATACGGCGAGCACGGTGGTCACCGCTCCGCCTCCTCATCCAGCCGGCTGATCATCCCAATGGCCACGCCGACCACCACCATCAGCACCCCCAGGTCGAAGGCCGTGGACGAGACAAGGTGCAGGTCGGCGTCGCCCAGGTGGACGGAGGTTGCGGTGGACCTCAGCACCGGCTTGCCGGCCGCCAGGGGGAGGGCGGCCACGCCGACAGCCAGGCCCAGGCCGGCGAAGACCAGCCACCGGGGGTGGAGGGGCACCAGACGGTGGAAAGCCCGGTCCCCGTACGCCATCCGGTAGGTACACAGGCCCACAGAGGCCACCAGGCCGGCGATGAAGCCGCCGCCCGGTCCGTTGTGCCCCTTAAGGGCGGCGTAGACGGCGAACAGGAAGGTAAGGGGCAGGATCAGCCGGACCGCCGTACGCAGAATCACTGAGGACATGCCGCCGGTTGGTCCCCCGACCGGCCATCGGGTCCGGCGCAGGAAGGGCCTCACGGTCCGTCCTCCGTGGTGACGGCTGGGACGGGATCGTCCCGTCGCCAGCGACGGCTGGGCAGCATCGACCACACCCCGAGAGCCGCGGTGGCCAGCACCGTGATCTCACCCAGGGTGTCGAAGCCTCGGAAGTCGACAAGGATCACATTCACGATGTTGCGACCCTCTCCGCTCCGCCCGTTGGTGATTACCGACCCCTCCAGGCTGTGATCCTCGAAGAAGGTCCCAAGGGTCGGCGTGTCGTCGGCCCGCTGTTCTGCTGCGTGGCCGGCCAGCAGGGTCATCCAGCCGATAGACAGGCCGACGACGGAGGCCAGGGCCAGGCGGGGCAGGACCCGAACCCGCGGTCGTCGGTCGAGGGGAGGGAGCAGCCGGAGGACCAGCAGGAACAGGATCACTGAGATGATCTCGAACATGAGCTGGGTGAGGGCCAGGTCTGGGGCCTGGTAGAGGATGTAAAGGCCCACGACGGCAAAGCCGCTGGCTCCCAGCACCAGGACCCTGACGACGCGCTCCTCGACAAGGGGCAGGGCGATGGCCGTGGAGCACACCACGGCGCCGAGCAGGAGTCCGGTAGGGGACTCCAAGGGTGACATCGAGTCGGGGGGGCGCAGCATGTCTGGATCAACCCACGCCGCCCAGCCGATCCCCAGTAGCAGGGCCCCGAACACCACCGTCAGATAGAGGCGAAGGTGGCCTGTCTGAACTGTGTGGAAGGCCCGGTGCCCACCGCGGAGGATGCCCCGGTAGGTGGCTGGCCAGAGGCTGCCATGGGGGTCGGCCCGCTCGCCTCGCAAACGGGGCGAGAGTCCGAGGGCCGTCCCACCGACGATGGCCATCGCCGAAAGGAGCAGCGGTAGGCCCGGGTGGAGGAACGGCTCCCACGGCCAGGGGAGCCCATCTGCGAACGCTTCGGCATGCCGGTTCACTTCCAGCGGACGCGCTGCGGCGTTCCAGACCGGAGGGAGAAGCCCTCCGACGTACTGAAGAGCGACCAAGAGGGCTGCTGGTACCCACAGCAGAATCGACCAATGGTCGGTGGTTGGTCCACCGCTGACGGGAGCGCTCGGTGCCCTGTCGGGCTGTAGGCCCGGACCCCGACCAAAGATGGTGGTCGCCAGGCGGACGAAGATGGCCACGTTGCAGGCCGCTGCGACCACCCCAGCTGCACCAACCAGGGCCAGGGCGGGCCGCCCGTCGGCAGCGTGCCGGACGGAGTCGAAGAACAGTTCCTTGGCCACGAAGCTGATGGTCCCGGGCCCCCCGGCCAGGGCGTAGCCGGCGAGCAGCAGGACCACCAATGAGGCCCGGATCCCCCCCCGGGACCGGTGCCAGAGGCCGAACAGGTCGGGAATCCGCCTGGCGCCAGCCAGCACCCCGAGGGCGCCCGCTACAAGAAAGAGGGGCGCCTTGTAGAGGGCGTGGTTGGCAATTTGGGTCAGGTCCCAGTCAATGGCCGGGTCACCGTGGCCGGTGGTGGCACCGCCCATTCCGTAGGCGGCGACCAGGAGGCCCAGCTGGCTGACCGTGGTGTAGGCAAAGATCCTTTTCAGGTCGTGCTGGCGCAGGGCCAGGACGGCCCCCAGGATCATGGTGGTGGCGCCGATCGCTGTCACCAGCGGTACCCAGGCGGCCAGCACACCGAACACCGGGAGCATGCGGCCCACCAGGAACACCCCAGCTTTCACCATGGTGGCCGAGTGGAGGTAGGCCGATACCGGTGTCGGTGCCCGCATGGCTCCTGGCAGCCAGTCGTGCAGGGGCCACTGGGCACTCTTGGCTGCCGCGCCCGCGAACATCATGACGAACGAAGCGGCCACCGCCCCGCTCGGGTCTAGGGTCGCTGCACCCCCGATGACCTCGCTCCACCGCCAGAGATCGGTGGTCCCGCCCAGGAGCAGGACCCCGCCCAGTAAAGACAGGCCGCCCAGGCCGGTAGTGGCGAAGGCCTGTAGGGCTCGGCGTCCTGCCTCGGGGTCGTCGCGGTCCCAGCCGATGAGGAGAAACGAGCTGATTGAGGTCATCTCCCAGAACAGGACGGTCAGCAGGAGGTGGTCGGCCAGAACGATGCCCAGCATGGCGGTGGTGAAGAATCCCAGTGTGGGTAGGAAACGGGCCAGCGCGGTGTCGTCCGGCCCAAAGAACGCGCGGCTGTACAGGACGACCAGGACGCCTACGCCGGCGATGAGGAGAGCGAAGAACGTTCCGAGGCCGTCGACAAGGAAGCTCACGTCGAGGTGGAGGCTGGGGACCCAGGCCAGGGAGTCGGTGGGCGTGCCGTCGGTAGATAGGCCGTGGCGCTGCAGGTGGACGGCCAGCAGTACCAGGGCCAGAACCGGGCCGGCCGCTGCCACGAGGGGCCGGGCAAGCGTCCGGCGACCGGGCAGCACCATGGAGGCCAGGCCGGCCAGGACGGGGGCGCCGACGGCCAGCAGGACCAGAGTCGGAGAGGCCATCATCACGGGGCACATTCTGGGCGCTGGTCCACGTTCGCGCGGGCATCGTTCCGCCCGGCACGTTGGTGCAGACTGGGAGTCAGACGGACACACGCGTTGGGAGTGATCCGATGACCAGCACTGAGACGACCATGGCCCACCTGGACGAGGCTCAGGTGCGCGTCGATCTGGCAGCCTCCTTCCGCCTGGCGGCGGCTATGGAACTCCACGAGTCCGTGGCCAACCACTTCAGCGCCGCCGTGTCTGCTGACGGTCGGCGGTTTCTGTGCAACCCGAGATGGCGTCACTTCAGCCTTGTCCGGGCCAGCGAGCTCATCTTGTTGGACGCCGACGACCCGTCCACCATGGACCGTCCGGATGCCCCGGATCCGTCGGCCTGGTGCATCCACGGGGCCATACATGCCCGGATTCCGACGGCCCGGGCCGTGCTGCACTGCCACCCGCCATACGCTACGGCCCTGTGTGGACTGGCCGACCCGACCATCCCGCCGTTGGACCAGGCCACGGCCCGCTTCTGGGGCCGCACCGTCTACGACCAGGAGATGGCCGGTCCACCAGACGATCCGGCCGAGGGGGCCCGGGTGGCCGAGGCCCTGGTCGGCAACTCTGTGATGATGATGGGAAACCACGGTGTGACGGTGGTTGGGGAGTCGGTGGCCCACGCCTTCGAGGACCTGTATTTCCTGGAGCGGGCGTGTCGGACCGTGGTCCTGGCCCTCAGCACGGGGCGGGAGCTGCGCCCCATGGACGACGATCTGGCCGATTCGGTGGTGCGCATGTGGACCCGGTTCACCGACCAGGGCGTGGCCCACTTCGCCGAGTTGAAGTCTCTGCTCGACCGGGACGACCCCTCCTACCGCGACTGATGGCCCGTGGCTGACGGGGTCGAGAGGCGGGCCGCTAATCGGGCCCTGCTGGAGCACGTCGTCTCGCTCTACGGCACCGACCGGGCCGGGGAGTTGGCCGGTTGCTACACAGAGGACTGGGTCCTGGAGTTGCCTTTCGGCGACCCGCCCCAGCGCCTCGTGGGCGCCGGCGAGATTCGGGACTACCTGGCGGGGCGTTCGGGCGCCTTCGTGTTCACCCTGCGGCTGACCGCCGTGCACGAGTGCGTGGACCCTGACCTCCTGGTGGCCGAGTACGAGAGTGATGGCCACGTTTCCCACAACGGGAGGCCCTACCGCAATACCTACATCGGTCTGTGGCGCTTCCGGGATGGTCGAGTCTGCGGGGTTAAGGAGTTCCCCAACCCGATGGTGGCCGCCGAAGCCCTCGCCCTAGGGCCGGTCGATGAGCGGGGGGACGACCTCCCGGAGGACGAAGAGGAGTGACGGCCCACCGACCGCCGTTCCCGGTCGGATGGTTCGCGGTGGCCGCCCTTGCTGATTTGCCGGTCGGCGCACTGTTGCCATTGGCCGCTTTCGGCCAGGACCTGGCCGTGGGGCGGACCACCGACGGGCGGACGCTGGTCACCCACTCGTTGTGTCCCCACCTAGGAGCCAACCTGGCTGCCGGCGGCCATATCGACGAGGATCAGGTGGTTTGTCCGCAGCACGGGTGGTGCTTTGGTCACGACGGGTCCTGTTTGTGGAGTGCTGGCGAGCCGGCTCCCGACACGGTCCGGTTGCGGGTCTGGCCGACCGTGGTGGCCGCCGGCACAGTGCTGGCCTACCACGGTCGGGATGGCGAAATCCCGTCGACCGGTCCGCCGCCGGTGGCCATGGAGGGTGTGGCGCGCGTCGAGTCCCGACAGGACCATCCGGAGGACATGCTGGTGGGCCTATTGCGGGCCGCCGGAGTGGCCGCCGGCGAGGCCGACGGCGACAGTTGGTCGGCAACGGCTGGTGACGGGAACCCGATCGTGGTCCACGGCCCGGGCACCGTTGAGCACCGTGACGAAGGTGGCGGGGCCTCGGTCGTCTACGTCACCCCGGTCGATGGGTTCTCGGTAGCTGTGCGGTCGGCCGGTCTGGATCCTCCGCCCACTGTCGGTGACGGCGACCTTCCGGGCTTCCGAGACTGGTACCGCCGCTTCGACCGGTCCTCGGCCCCGCGGACCCGGCCCGCCCGGTCAGGTCGTCGGGCCCGGTCACGGGAGGCTTGACCGGGTTCAGCCGGTCCGGCCCACGAAGCCCTCCATGCCGTAAGGGCGGTACGGCCCTACGAGGAGTTGCTCCAGGACGCCCAGGCCCACCCGATCGCCCAGGGTGGCTCGTACCACGTGCTGGCAGTGCTGGTTCTCGAAGGCCTGGTCGTCCACCCCGGCCAGGTCCCACCTTTCGCCAGCCATGGCCAGCTCGCCCTTCCACGCCCCGTGGCCCCACTCGGGGTGGTGGTACCCGATGCCCTTCATCCGGAAGGTGAAGAGCTTCTCCAGGTGGACCTCGTGGCGGCTGCCGTCGTCGACGGCGCTGAACGCCAAGTTGGCCGACCGGACCATCCGGCTGCCCTCCTCGAAATCCAGGTGGTGTTCGTGGGACCGCATATGGCGGGTAGCCGGGTCCTCGATACCGGGGAGGTCGGCCAGCGTGTCGTAAGTAGGCATCAGGGCGCCGACGCTGGACAGGGGTCGGCCTAGGGAGTCTTCGAACAGTTGGTAGTGGAGGCAGAGGTCGTCGAAGTTCAACGGGGCCCACAGGAAGAACAGGCTGTTGCGGGCCGGCGGGGCGGGAGCGCCACGGGAGTCGCCACCGGCCAGTGGTCGGATGCCCCAGGACCGGTCCTTGGTGCCTCGGGTGGTAGCCGGGTCGAACTCCAGACGGCGACCGTCGACGTCGATCCAGCCGCTCCACCGTCCCATCTGGGCGAATCGGGTGGTGTCCATGGTTCGTCGGATAGCACCGCCCCAGTGGTGTCGGGGCTCCTCGACGTTTCCCGTCCGGCCCTCGAATGTGAGGTCGCAGGCAAACCCGGTCTCGTTGGGCTCCAACACCACCTGGCAGGACTTCATGGGTTCCAGCACCTCAAGCCGGAACGGCCCCACCTGCTGGTCGGCCGGGTCCCCTTCGGCCCGACACGAGGCGTGGAAGGCGTGCTGTACGCCGTCGACGATCACGCTCAGGCCGCAGTCTCGGATTCCGAGGTGCGGGTAGTAGGCGGTTCCGATCCCGAAGAACCGGTCGGCGTCGGTCGGGTAGCCGTTAAACCAATAGCGCTCGTATACGTCCTTGTCGCTGGACGCCGGGGTGGCGATGGGGTCCGGGGTTTGGTGGACGGGGTAGTCGTCGAACCTCGAGAGCATGGTGGTGGTCCCGTCCCGGGAGCGTCGGCTAGGCGGCCGACCGGGGGCCACCCCGCTCGCCGGGCCAGCGCGAGCCACCGATCGTGTCGGCGTACGGCCAGAAAGCGTCAGGGTCCAGTGGTCCGGCATTGGTGATCTCCCGCTTCTTGTGCAGGGACGTCACCAGGCGGGCCTCCACGATGTCCTCGACCGGGAGCAGCTCGGTGTACGGGTCCCAGGGGCTCTCCCGAAGTATCAGGTCACCTTCCAGGGCCTCGACATGAACCGGCTCGCTGACCTGTCGCACGTGGACCACGTGAGGCGGGTAGTCCCACTGCCTCTCTGCTCCTCCGACGGCCCGCGAGTACTTGGTCCACCACTCGTTGTGCTCAAGGTCAGTGCCGTCCGTTGGGACCTCTCCGGTGACCGTGCCCCGGTACTCCAGGAACGTGTAGCCCTGGTGGGTGCAGGTGGCCTCAATCCGGTCACCCAGGCGGAAGTAGCGGATGGAGCAAGGGAACTTGGGTTGCCCGTTGGTCTCGGCGCTAATGAAGATGGCCGCCTCCTGGTCGATGCCGATGCCGAGCGAATATTGGCCCACGACGCCGTTCCAGGAGGCGTCGACCTTGGTGGAGACGCCGTACTCGGGCTCACCGCGGATGGGAACACAGTAGATACCGAGGTGGACGTCGGGGCTTCCCACCGGGTCGATTCCCGGCGGGAGGAGGGCGGCTACCCGGTCCGGGTCGGTCCGATAGGTGATGTTCAACTTCGGATGGGCGGCGATCTCGCCGGGTCTGGCGGTAGGGGCGTCGTTCACGGGGTCTCCGGTTGTTAGTCGGGGTGGGCCCACAGCCTGTCCGACCCTCGGGTCCGAGGCCCAATCGGTCCTCAGCCGCCGGCCGTCAGGTGCGTCGGTGCCGCTCCTGCTTGGTGGCCAACTGTTCGGCAATCCGGGCGTCGTTGCGTTGCACGGCCGTCTTGGCCACCACCATGACCAGCTGGACGAAGGTGAAGATGATGGACAGTGCCACCAGGACCGGCCAGCCGAGGACCAGGCCGACTACCAGGGCGAGCAGTCCGGCGGCCGTGGAGACGATCACGGGGCGCACCCTACGGTATGGCTCCGGGCGGCAGTCAGAAGTCGCCGGCTTCCCGGCGGAGGTCGACTAGGGCGCCCTCCGCCCGAGCCAGGTCGGCTGGCGACATCCCCTCCAAGCCGAAGCCGATCTCGGCCAGGGCGTCGGCCGCCTGGACAACTCGACGTCGTCCAGCGGGCGTGATTCGGGCCAGGGTGGTACGCCGGTCCGTGGGGTGGGGGATCCGGTCCACCAGGCCATCGACCTCCAGACGGTCGACAGTGTTGGTGATGCTGGTCGGGTGGACCTGGAGCCGGTCGCCGACCTTGCCCAGGGGCAGCGCCCCCGTACGGCTGAACGCCAGGAGGGCCAGGGCTTCGAACCGGCTAAAGGTGAGGCCGAGCGGCTCAAGGGCGGCGTTGATCCGCCGTAGCAGGATCTGATGGGCCCGGGTGATTGCCGTGGCGGTAGCCATTTGGTTGGTGGCACCCCATTCGTGGGCGTCCCAGTTCCGGCGGGCCTCGGCGATCGGGTCAAAGGGGAGGCGCACGCCGGCCATGCTAGCGAAGTCATCGGTTGGCAGATAGTCGGAAGTCCAAGTATTATGGAACCATGACAGGATGGCCGTTCCAGACCCTGTCGGGCATCCCGGTCGAAGCCGTCTACGGGGACGGACCGCTGCCCGGCGAGTTTCCCTATACCCGGGGCGTGCACCCCGACATGTACCGGTCCCGCCTCTGGACCATGCGCATGTTCGCCGGGTTCGGCACCGCCGAGGACACCAACGCCCGGTTCCGGGAACTCCTGAGATCGGGAGGCACCGGACTGTCTACGGCCTTTGATATGCCCACCCTTATGGGCCGCGACTCGGACCACGATTGGGCCCTGGGCGAGGTGGGGCGGGCCGGCGTCGCTGTGGACACCGTGGAGGACGTGGCTGACCTGTTCGCGGGGATCGACCTAGGGGCCGTCTCCACGTCCATGACCATCAACGGTCCTGCTCCCATCCTGCTGGCCATGTACGTGGTGGTGGCCGAGGAGTCCGGCGTGGAGCGATCCCGCCTGGCCGGCACGCTTCAGAACGACATTTTCAAGGAATACCAGGCCCAGAAGGAGTACCTGTTCCCGCCCCGGCCGTCGGTCCGCCTGGTCACCGACGTCATTCGGTTCACCACGGCCGAGATGCCCCGGTGGAACCCCGTATCGGTCTCCGGCTACCACATCCGGGAAGCCGGCTCCACGGCCGCCCAGGAACTGGCCTTCACTCTGGCCAATGGGTTTGCATACGTGGAGGCGGCCTGTGCTGCTGGTCTTCCGGTGGACTCCTTCGCACCGCGGTTGAGTTTCTTCTTCAATAGCCATGTGGACTTCTTCGAGGAGGTAGGTAAGTTCAGGGCCGCTCGTCGCATCTGGGCCCAGTGGATGCGCGACCGCTATGGAGCCACCGACGAGCGCAGCCTCAAGCTTCGATTCCACACCCAGACGGCCGGGGTGTCGTTGACCGCGCAGCAGCCCGAGGTCAACATTGCCCGGGTGGCGCTCCAAGCGCTGGCCGGGGTGATGGGGGGCACCCAGAGCCTCCACACCGATAGCCACGACGAAGCCCTGGCTCTACCCAGCGCCGAGGCGGCCCGCATCGCCCTGCGTAGCCAGCAAGTCATCGCCCACGAGACCGGCGTGGCCAGCGTGGCCGATCCGCTGGGCGGCTCCCACTACGTGGAGTGGATGACCGACGAGCTGGAACGCCAGGCCGAGGAGGTGTTCGCCCACCTGGACGAACTGGGTGAGGGGTCGCTCCTGGAGGGTGTCTACGCCGCCATCGAGTCTGGGTGGTTCGTCGGCGAGATCGCCGACGCTGCCTACCGCTACGAGCGGGAGGTCAACTCCGGGGACCGGATCGTGGTCGGGGTCAACGCCTTTATGGAGGGCAACGACTCCCGGCAGGCTGACCTGCTGCGCATCGACCAGGAAACCGAAGACCTCCAGCGCCGACGGCTGGACGCCGTCCGTCGGTCCCGAGACGACCGGGCAGTGGTCGCCTCCCTGTCCCGGGTGGCCGCCGCCGCCGCCGAGCCGACCACCAACCTCATGCCCGCCCTTCTGGAGGCCGTCTCAGTTCGGGCCACGTTGGGCGAGGTGGTCGACGTCCTGGAAGGTGTCTTTGGGACCTACGTGGAACGGACCGTGGTCTGATGTCCGGCGATCCCCCGATCCGGGTCGTGCTAGCCAAGCTGGGACTGGATGGGCACGACCGGGGCTTGAAGGTGGTGGCCCGGATACTGCGAGACGCCGGCATGGAGGTCGTCTACCTAGGCCTTCGCCAGACCACCGAGACCATCGTGGACGCTGTGGAGCAGGAGGATGCCGACGTGGTTGGCATCTCCATGCTCAACGCCGGCCACCTAACCCTGGGACCCCGGATAGTCGACGCCCTAGCGGAGGCCGGGCTGGACGTCCCGGTAGTGATCGGCGGGATCGTGCCCGACGAGGACCGTCCGGCACTGGCCGACGCCGGGGTGGCTGGGGTTCTCGGCCCGGGTGCTCCGACCGACGAGGTGGTGGCCGGTATTCGAGGCGCGGTGGCCGCCCGTGGCCGGTGAGCGGGGGATCCTCCCAGGAGCCGCCCGTGGTGGGTGACCGAACCGTTGCCCAGCTGGTCGCTGCCGCACGGGGCGGCGAACGCCGGGCCGCGGCACGGCTCCTTACCCTGGTCGAACAGGGTGGCCAATCGGCCGACGAGGTGGCCGCGGCCACTCACCAATTGGTCGACAATGCCCACGTGGTGGGCGTGACCGGTCCACCGGGGGCCGGGAAGTCCACTCTGACCGCTGCCCTCACCACCCTGCTGGCCGATCGGGGCCGCCGACCGGCGGTACTGGCCGTCGATCCCTCGTCCCCCCTCACCGGGGGCGCCATCCTGGGCGACCGGGTCCGGATGGTCGAGGCCACTACGGCCGGCGTGTTCATTCGTTCCATGGCCACCCGCGGCCACGCCGGGGGGCTGGCCCTCGCCGTTCCCGGCATGGTTCGGGTGCTGGACGCCGCAGGTTTCGACCCGGTGGTGGTGGAGACGGTGGGCGTAGGTCAGGTAGAAGTCGATGTGGCCACAGCGGCTGACACCGTCTTGGTGGTCGTCACCCCGGGCATGGGCGATGCTGTACAAGCCAACAAGGCTGGCCTACTGGAGGTGGCCGACCTGTTCGTCGTCAACAAGTCGGACCGGCCCAAGGCCGCCGACGCCCGTCGTGACTTGGAGCTCATGCTGGACCTCTCCGACCTGACCGGCCACAGACGGGCCGGGTCCCCGGGGCGCCCCGCCATCGTGTCCACTGTGGCCACCACCGGTGGAGGGGTGGAAGAACTGGCTCAGGCCGTGGACGACCACCTGGAGGCTCTTGTCTCCAGCGGGTCCCTGGCTGTCCGGCGACAAGACCGTCGGAGCGCCGAGGTTCGCTCTCGGCTGGACCACCTCCTTCTGGAGGTCTCGGCGGCTGCTGTGGCGTCGGCATCAGCCGACGGATCGGCCGACCGGGAGGCTCCGGGTACGACAGCCCAACGACTGGCCGACCACCTGCTGCGAGGATCCGACTACACAGGGTGAATCCCCCGGAGCACCGTCACGTCCGGGAGGCCGTCGTTAGGCTGGGGCGCCGTGGTCTCCAACCCCCTCTCGCTCCCCGCGCGCCTGTGGCGGGACCACGGCCGGACGCTCCTGCGGTTCTCCAGGGTGTCGATGGTCAACGTCGTCGTCGGCCAAAGCCTGCTCTTCACCTTCCACAGCGTCGTCGGTTGGCCCGGAGCGGTCGCCAACATGGCCGCCGTAGCCATCAGCAGCTGGCCGGCCTACTGGCTGAGCCGGCACTACGTGTGGGAGCAAGACCAGGGAGGACACACGGTCGGCGAGATCGCACCTTTCTGGATTCTCTCCTTTGCCGGACTCTTCCTCTCAACTGCTGTGGTCGGGGTAGTTGACTCCATCTTCGGTGGCGCCCTCTCGGTTCAGTTGGCCAATGCCGGAGCGTTCGCCGCCCTGTGGGTCGTCCGGTACCTGATCTTCCACCACGTGATCTGGGGGGACCGCTCGGGGAAGAAAGACGACGCCGGCTCTGGGGCCGGCTAAGCAGTGTCTGCCGCCGATTCCGGTGGTCGGGTACCGAGCGGTCGCCCGGCCGAGGTACTGGCTCACGCCGAGGCCGCCCGGGGCTTCATGCCCGTCGACGAGGGTCAGGCCCTGTTCCACCAGGCTTCGGCGGTGGACGTGGACGGGCCATTCCTCGAGGTAGGGAGCTACTGCGGCCGCTCGACCTGCTTCCTGGGGGCGGCCGCCGAGGCCCGGGCCCGTCTGCTGTTTGCCGTCGACCACCATCGGGGCTCCGAGGAGAACCAGGTGGGCTGGGAGTGGCACGAGCCTGACCTGGTGGACCCTGCCCTGGAGAGGATCGACACCCTCCCCGCCTTTCGCCGCACCATTCACGACGCCGGTCTAGAGGACACCGTGGTGGCCGTGGTCGGGAACTCGCCCGCTGTGGCCGCTGCCTGGGCCACACCGCTGGCCCTGCTGTTCATTGATGGGGGGCA
Organism: Acidimicrobiales bacterium; assembly: GCA_022452035.1. Lineage (NCBI taxonomy): Bacteria > Bacillati > Actinomycetota > Acidimicrobiia > Acidimicrobiales > Acidimicrobiales bacterium. The sequence goes on from JAKURV010000014.1 coordinate 37,360, forward strand.
CGGGACCGAGCCGGCACACCGCGACTACGAGGGCTGGGTGCCCCACCTGGCTCCGGGAGGCACGCTCCTGATCCACGACGTGTTTGAGGACCCCGCCGACGGAGGCCGTCCGCCGTACGAGATCTGGTGCCGGGCCGTGGACTCCGGGGCCTTCGCCGAGGTGGACGCTGTGGGCTCGCTAAGGGTTCTACGCCGAACCGGCCCCGGGACCTGATCGGGACGACGGGGTCGGGGGTCAGTCGACCTCGCGGACGCGGGGCTCCACGTCGATGACGTCGGGCAGGGCCGAGTGGTCAACGAACAGGCTTGACGCTGGGCTTGCCCCGCTGAGGGCGTCGGCGGCCAGGACCACTGCCGCAGCCGTGTACGTCGAGCACTCTTCGTCTGGGAAGGTCACCCGGTCCGGGTAGACGATCCCGGTCAGATAGCGCCCGTCTGGTCGACGCATGGCCAGGGTGGAGTGAAACAGGTCCAGTGCCGTTCTCCGGTCGTCAACCAGAAGGTGGGCCATGGCGCACTCGCTGGTTTCGGCCGCCGTAGCCCAGTCCTTGTTGCCCACGCAGCGCACGCCGCGGCCCTCCATCACGAACTCGTGGTACCGGTCGGCAAGGTGGTAGCGCGCCTCGTCGCCAGTGACGGCACCACCCAGCACCGGGTAGTACCAGTCCATGGCCCAACGGTCCTTGGGGGCGAACGCCCCGTCGGGCCGGGTCCGGATCACGTGGGTCAGATGGCCCAACGAAAGCTCCCAGTCAGGTCGCTCGTGGCCCAGTTCCTCAGCCAGCGCCACCGCACAGCGCAGGCTGTGGCAAATGCTGGACGACCCGGTCAGCAGGGCAAACGACCACGGGGTGCCGTCCGGGTGACGTGCCCACAGAACCTCGCCCCGCGGCGTCTGCAGGTCTAGGACGAAGTCGATGGCTCGCTCCACAACTGGCCACAGGGCTTCCAGGAAACTCCGGTCGCTGGTCAGCAGCCAGTGGTGCCACACGCCGGTGGCCACGTAGGCGGTGACGTTGGCGTCGAACTTGGCGTCCTCGATCCCGCCGGCCAGGTAGAACCGGTGCCAGGCGCCGCTCTCGTGCTGGTTTCCGACCAGCCAGCGATAGGCGGCCTCGGCCTCGTCCAGATGACCGGTGACGGCCAGAGCCATAGCCGCCTCTACGTGGTTCCACGGGTCGGCGTGACCACCCGGAAACCAGGGAATCATCCCGTCGGGCAGCTGCCATTCGGCGATGGTTCCCGCCGTGCACCGCAGGTCCGCCGCCGAGACCAGGCCGGGCACCTCAGGCAGCGACACTTGAGGCCTCCAGCTGGGCTGCTGGCCGGTCGGCGACCGTCCCGGGTCGGCGTGCGTAGATCACCAGGCTCTTGCCCAGCACCGGGGCCAGGAGCCGTTCGATCACCCGGGTGGTACGCGGTGCCCGGACGATGTCCCAGGTTAGAAACCGGTGGTACCAGCGCACCAGCCGGTTGTCCTCGACTGGGCGGTTCGGTCCCACGACGCATCGGAGCCACCAGTAGGGACTGTGCAGGGCGTGGACCCGGTGGTCGTCCTCCGGGTCCAGCCCGGCGGCCACCATCTTCCGTTGGAGTTCGCCGTTGCTGTAGATGCGGACGTGGCCCCCTGGCTGGTTGGGCGCGTGGTAGTCCGCTGACAGCGCCCAGCAGACGCGCTCCGGAAGATGGGCTGGGATGGTCACCGCCAACGTGCCGCCCGGACGGAGAACCCGGGCCAGCTCGACTAGGGCACCCTCGTCGTCGTCGATGTGTTCCAGCACTTCCGAGGCAATGACCCGGTCAAAGGAGTCGTCGGCGAACGGTAGGCGGGTGGCGTCACCATTGGCTGTCTCCAGGACCACCCCCTCGGGTACCTCACCGTCGCCGTACATCACGGCACCGATGGCCCGTACCTCCCGGAGCTCGTCGAGGCCCAGATCGCAGGCCACTACGTGAGTCCCCCGGCGCAACGCCTCGTAGGCGTGGCGGCCGAAGCCACAGCCCAGGTCGAGCATCCGCTCTCCGGCCCGGAGTCCGAGGCGGTCGTAGTCGGCGGTCAGCACGGGTTTGGGTTCATCGGGTTGCTACCTCGTCCAGCAACTCGCGGTACTGCTCGACGGTCCGCAGGGCCGTGTGGCGCCAACTCCACTGGTCGATGACCCGTTGACGGCCGGCGGCTCCAACCCGGGCCCGGGCGTCCGGGTCGTCCAGCACTGTGCGCAGCGTGGCCGCCAGCGCGTCGCTGTCGGCGGGCGGCACCTGGAAGCAGGTCTCGCCGTGCCGGCCGGTTACCTCAGGGAGGGCGCCACCGGTGGTCGCCACCAGCGGCACGCCGCATGACATTGCCTCGATAGCAGGGAGAGAAAAGCCCTCGTAGAGCGACGGTACGCAGGCCACCTCGGCTTCGCTGTAGAGCTCGACGATGCGTTCGTCGGGCACGTCGTAGACGTAGGTCACGCAGTTGGTCAAGCCAAGTTCCTCAAACACGGTGGTCGAGGTGCTGTCCTCCCGGGGTCGGCCGATAATGACCAGCTCCACATGGCGCTCGGTTCGTAACTTGGCTACCGCCTCCAGCAGGTACTTCAGGCCCTTCATGGCCACGTCGGCGCTGGCCGTCGTGACGATGCGCCCCGGAGCGCGCTCCACGCCGGGGATGGGCAGGAACAGGTCGGGGTCCACCCCGACCGGGACTACGTGGATGCGGTCGGGGTCTACCCGGTGGTCGGCCGCTATGTCGGTGGCTGACGATTTCGAAACCGTCATCACCCGGGGCATCCGCCGGGCCACTCGGGTCTGCATCCGGGTGAAGGCGTACCAGCGGCGCTTCCCGAACTCCTCCCAGCGGGTCCGGGCGTGCTGGATTTCCAACCTCCGGTCCACGGTGATGGGGTGGTGAATGGTTGACAGGATGGGAAGTTTCTCCCGGGACTGCAGGAGCAGGAGCCCCCAGCCCAGGCACTGGTTGTCGTGGACCAGATCGAACTGCCCGGGTCGCCCCCGGAGGTGGTCCCAGGCCCGCATGCTGAACGCCATCGGTTCTGAGAAGTTGCCGGTGTTGAACGAAACGGTCTCGGCGACGTCCCATCGGGTCTTGAGCTCCCAGATGCGGGGCTTCCGCATCGGGAAGTGGTCGTTGTAAAGCTGCAGGCTGGGTAGTTCGACCAGAGGTACCCGCTCGTCCAGCTCCGGGTAGGGCGGGCCGGCGAGCACTTCGACGTGGTGGCCCAGGTCCACTAGGGCACGGGTCAGGTGGCGCGTATAGACACCCTGTCCCCCGCAGTGTGGCTTGCCGCGATAGGCGAGATAAGCAATCCGTAGGGGATCGTCGGCGCCGGAAAGACTCCGGCGGACGTCGCCGGGGCCGACTGGGGGGGTGGGCATCTGACAAGTCTGGCGGTCCATCCGGTAGATCCCTCCACCGGGCTGCGGTGCTGCATGCTCGAGCCCCCTAGGGTCGCCGGGGTGCGGGCGCTGGTCCAAAGGGTTTCGCGAGCCTCGGTCGTGGCGGAAGACGAGTTGGTGGGCGAGATCGGGATGGGCCTGTGCGTGTTCGTCGGAGTCACCCACGATGACGGTCCGGCACAGGCCGACCGTCTAGTTGACAAGTTGGCTGACCTGCGCCTCATGGACGACGCCGCCGGGGTGATGAACCGGTCGGTGGTCGACGTGGGCGGTGCGGTGTTGGTGGTCAGCCAGTTCACCCTTTACGGCGACACCTCGAAGGGCCGCCGGCCTACCTGGATGGCCGCCGCCCCACCCGATCGGGCAGAGCCCCTGGTCGAACGGGTGGTGGCCGGCCTGCGGGAGCGGGGCCTAGAGGTGGCCACTGGCCGCTTTCAGGCCGACATGGTGGTCGACCTTGCCAACGAGGGTCCTGCCACCCTGATGCTCGAGGTCTGACGGCTGTGGGTTCGCCGGGCGTCCACGGTGACCGGTTCGGGTCGGCGGCCGACGACTACGCGCGGCATCGGGCCGACTTCCCGGCGGCTGGTATCGACCGGATGGTGGCCCTAGGCGTTGGTACGCCGGGTCAGCGACTACTCGATCTGGGCTGCGGGACCGGTACCCTCGCCCGCCAGTTCGCGGCCCGGGGGTGCACCGTCATCGGTGCCGACGTGGATACCCGGATGCTCGCGGCTGCCCGCTCGCTGGCCGCTGCCGCCGGCCTGCAGGTGGCGTGGCGGGAGTGCTCTGCCGAGGACACCGGCCTCCCGTCGGCGTCGTTCGACGTGGTCACCGCTGCACAGTGCTGGCACTGGTTCGATGGCGAGGCGGCGGCAGGAGAGGTCCGGCGCCTGCTCGTTTCCGGTGGTCTGGTGGCCGTGTGCGGGTTCGACTGGCTGCCGCTGCCCGACACGGTGTCGGGGGTAACCGAGGCGCTCATCCAGGCCCACAACCCGTCCTGGAACCTGGGTGGCATACGGGACCCGGGCCCGGAGGCCCGTCGCCACCTGTCTGGTGCCGGCTTCGTGGTGGTCGAGACGTTCACCTTCGACGTGGACGTTCCCTATTCCGTGGATTCCTGGCGACTGCGGATTCGAGCCAGTGCGGCGATCCTCGACCTGAACACCGCTGGGGCGGCGGCGTTCGAGGCCGAGTTGGCCGGGGTTATGGCTGACCGGTTCCCAGGCGACTCCCTGATGGCCCCCCACCGGGTGTGGGCCTCAGTGGCCGTAGCGCCGTCCTGACCAGGGAGACCCGACCCAGCAGGCGACCCATGCCACTAGAGCGAGGACGACCATCGGTCGGGACCCACTCCGGCTGGCCCACGTGAGGCCCCGGCGCATCTCCACCCGGTGGTGGAGCACGGCCTGCTCGCTCACGGCAGTGCGTTTCAGAACTCGGCCCCCTTCGTCGACCACAGCGCTGAAGCCGGTCGGCGCTACCTGGAGCACCCAGCGACCCGTTTCCAGGGCTCGGAGGCGGCTGGAGGCCACCTGCTGGGTTTGGACCTGGGTCAGCCAGTAGCTGGCCCCGTTCGTCGGGTTGAGGATGACCTCCGCCCCGTGGAGGACCGCGTCCCGTGACCGGTGATCGAAGAAAACCTCCCAGGAGATAGTCACGCCGAGGGTCCCCACCGATGTCTCCAGGATCGCCGGCTCGGTTCCGGGGCGCAGGTCGCGGGCCGGGAGCATGTCGGCGGCCACCCGCTCCACCAGACCCCGGAGGGGCACGAACTCACCAAACGGGACTATCCGGACCTTGTCGTACCGGTCGGCAACCATGCCGTCAGGCTCGATGGCCGTCTGGTAGTTGAGGTTGACCGTTGGGTCGTCGTTGGCTCGGTGGAACCACCCGGGCACCAGCACGGCATCCAGACGAGCCGCCTCGGCGGCCAGCACGGCGGAGGCGTCATCAGCGTATAGGTGGTCCTGGCGGCGCCACTCGCCGGTGGCCGGCAGCGGAACCGGGTTGACCACGTTCTCCGGCCATACCACCAGGTCGACAGGAGCCTCCACCAACTGGTTGGCCGCCACCTGGTTCGCGAACACCTGCGCCGCTCCGGTGGGCGTGGCCCGGGTGCGCTGGGGCCCTCCGCCTTGCACGAGGGCCACGTCCAGGGTGCCGACCGTCGTGCCGGTCGGTGCCACGGCGGTCAGAACGGCGGCGGCCGCCAACAGTCCGGCCACCACGGCGATTGTGGTCGCCGAGGCCCCGTCGGCCCTCCGCCCGTCAGCCAGGGCTGACAGTCCGACGCCAATGGCCACGGTGAGGGCCACCAGCAGGAGGGGTCCAGCCACCCGGACCACGGGGGCCAGGGGTCCGCCGGCCTGCCCCATAGCGATGGTGGCCAGAGGAACCCCGCCGAACGGCACGGTCCACCGGACAAGCTCAGCCAGGGTCACCGTGCCGACCAGACCCAGGCGTCGCCATCGACCGGACGGTACGAGAGCGGTGGCCAGGCCCAGCCACAGCCCGTGGAGCAGGGAGGCGATGGCCCAGCCGGGTGGCGTCAGGTCGACCATCCAGAACATGGAGGGAAGAGCCCAGGCCAGGCCGGCCACCAGGCCCCGGCCGAAGCGACGGCCCGCCGGCCGGTCGGCCAGCGACCGGTCGAGGAGGGCAATCCCACAGTAAGCGGCCGGCCACCAACCCCACGGCGGGACCGACGAGGCAATCAGTAGCCCGGCTAGCGGGGCGGAGGCCGAGGAACGCAGACGGGGGTGGATCGCCAGGGACATGGGAAGGGAAGCCGGCAGGCCGGATCCGTCAGCGGACGGAGACCCCAAGGCGCAAGATGCCGTCGATCGCTCCTACGCCCCGGATGTTCACCTCGCCGACTTTCCGCACGTGGATCCACGCGGGGAGGTCGTCTGGTTCGCAACTGGCCAGGATCTCTCCTGGCTGGGCCACGGTGCACAACTTGGCGGCCAGGTTCACCGGCTCGCCGATGTAGTCGTCGCCCTCAAACAGCAGGGCTGGACCAGTGGCCATACCGATCCGCATGTCCAATTCAGCGACGTCCCCGAAGTGGTCGATCATGTGGCCGCCCCAGGCGATGATCGGGGTGGACTCCGTGCCGACCAGCATGACGCCATCTCCCAGCCACTTAGACACCCTGACGCCCCGCTTGGCGGCTACATCACGGGACACGGCGCGGAACTCCTCAAGAAGGGAGACAGCAGCGTGGGGTCCGTTTTCCCGGGTGTAGCGGGTGAAGCCGGTCAGGTCGGCGAAGCAGAACGTGCGAACGATCGACAGGTGGGCGGTGTCCGGCAGATCGTCGGGGTGCTCGGAACCGCTGCCCTGTCGAGCCTCGGACCATTCGCGTGCGGGGGTCGTCTCGGGAGCCACGGCCCCATCGAACCACGCCGAGCAGGAGAACGAGCGGTTGGTTCGAGGATTTCCCTGATGTCGCGAGAGGGCGGTCAGGAGCAGTGGGCGGCGGCAGCGGTCGCCGCCTCGGTTCCCGAACGGATGCAGGCCGGGATGCCCACGCCGTAGCGGGCCGCCCCGGCCAACACCACCCCGGGTGCCCGATCGGACAGGTCGCGGTCTACCTCGGCCATCCGTCCAGCGTGCCCGACCGGGAACTGGACTAGAGAACGCGGCCATCGAGAGATTCGGAGGGCAGACGGCGGGGCATCGGTGCCCAGCGTGGTTGCCAGGTCAGTCAGGAGGGCCTCGCGCAACGACCGGTCATCGAGGTCGACGGGTCGGTCGTCGTCGACCCGGCCGCACGAGATCCGCAGGACCGTGTGGTCCCCGTGGTCCAGGTGGGGCCACTTGCGGTCGGCAAAGGAGCAGGCGGTAATCAGAAGGCCCTCCGAGCGGCCAACCAGAAACCCACTCCGGTCTTCGGGCACCGCCAGGTCGGCCCGCCGGAAGGCCACGGTGGTCAGTACCACCGAGGCGTGTACGAGCTTGGCCAAGATCTCGGCGCTATCGGGGGCCACCGGGGCCAACTGTGTGGCCGCCGCGTGGGCCGGCGTGGCCACCACCACGGCATCGGCGGCCACTGTCCCGCCGCCGGCCGTGCCGACCGCCCAGCCGTCAGACACCCGGTTGAGGGATACCACCGGCGTATTTCGGCGGACCCGGTCGCCGAGGCGCCGGGCTAGGGCAGTAGCCAGCTGCCCCATGCCATCCCGGGGGGCGTTGAACACGGGGGCCGTCGGATCGACTGACCGGTGAGCGGCCCGCAGTGAACCCAGTAGGCCGTCGTGAGACCGGGCGGCAGCCAGTAGTTGGGGCGCCATGATGGTGCAGCTGAGGTCATCGGCCCGTCCGGCATTCACCCCGCCCAGGAGCGGGTCCACCAGTCGTTCATGGACGGCGTCACCTACGCAGGCACGGACCACGGCACCCACGCTGAGGTCACCGTCGGGGAGTGGGACGTCGGGATGGCCAGTACCGGTCAACCGGTCTAAGTCGGCTTCCTCCAGGATGCCCGGGGCCACGGTCGACGGGTCCAGCGGAAGGCCGAGCACGTTGGGCATCGGGAGAGGTCGCAGGGCTCCGTCCAACCACAGAGAGGCCTGTCGGACTCTGGGGGCCACCAGCTCGTCGCCCAGACCCAGCTCGGTGCACAGTTCGGTCGCCCACGGCACCCGGACCAGGAAGGCATCGGCTCCCTCATCGACCTCTAAGCCGGTCCCCTCCAGGGGGCTAGTGACTAGGGCACCACCCACCCGCGGGCCAGCCTCCAGCACAGTGACAGCCAGATCGGGGTGGTCAGCGACAAGGCGGTAGGCAGTGGTCAAGCCGGAGATTCCGGCACCCACCACCACGACCCGGCGACCGGCCACCGTTCAGCCGCCGATCGGGTGGGCATGGACCTGTTCTACGACCCGTTCCAGGATCGCCGGGTCGGTCTCCGGGAGCACCCCGTGGCCCAGGTTGAACACGTGGCCCGGGTGTCCGCCGTTGCGGCGCAGGACGTCGGCTACCTCGGCCTCCACTACCTCGGCCGGCCCTAGGCACACCGCGGGGTCCAGGTTGCCCTGCAGGACAGCGTCGGGACCGAGCCGGCGGCGGGCCTCGTCCAGGGGGACCCGCCAGTCCACCCCGATCACGTCAGCTCCGGCAGTAGCCATGAGCGGGAGGATCTCCCCGGTACCGACCCCGAAGTGGATACTGGGTACGTCCAGGTCGTCGAGCCCCTCGAAGATCCGGCGGCTGAAGGGCAACACGTAGCGTTCGTAGGCTGGCGGACTCAGGGCCCCAGCCCAGCTGTCGAAGAGTTGTACGGCCGATGCGCCGCTGGCCACCTGGGACCTCAGCGAGGCAAGGGCCATGTCGGCCAACCGGTCCAGGAGGGCGTGCCACAGCCCGGGGTCGCCCAGCATCAGGGCCTTGGTGCGGCCGTATGTCCGCGACGGTGCCCCCTCGATTAGGTACGAGGCCACGGTGAATGGCGCCCCGGCGAAGCCGATCAGCGGAACCGACCCCTCGGCCACCACCCGGCGGACCGTCTCCAGTACGTAGGGGGTGTCCTCCTCGGGCTCCAAGGGCCGCAGGCGCTGGAGGTCGGCGGCCTTCTCGAAGGGCCGGTCAACGACCGGTCCGATTCCCGGGTGGACCTCCACGCCGAAGCCCACGGCATGGGCCGGAACCACGATGTCGGAGTAGAGAATGGCGGCGTCGACCCCGTAGCGCCGGACCGGCTGGAGGGTGATCTCGGCCGACAGGTCGGCGTCGGCGATGGCGTCCAGGATGCTTCCCGTTCCCCGGACAGCCCTGTACTCGGGAAGTGACCTTCCGGCCTGGCGCATGAACCACACCGGCGTCCACTGGTGGGGCTCGGCCCGACAGGCAGCGAGGAACGGCGAGTCGGCCTGCGGTGAGCTCACGGGGCGACGCTATCCAGCAGCCGTCGGGCGGCCGCTGCCTCAGGTAGGGCGAGGCGGGCCAGAGTCGAAATACGGGCCGCCTCGCACACCTCGGCCAGCCCGACATCAGCCCGGTCGTCTACCGGACGTCGGGCCAAGTCGGTGACCGTGGGCTCCAGGACCAAGACGGCCGCCCCCCGTCGCCTGACCGCCTCCACCTCCCGTCGCAGGGTCCGGCCGTGCCAGGCCCGAGCCAGCGATCCGTCCCCGCCTGCCGACCCGGCTATTCCGCCTACCGTCTTGGACGAAGCCACCACGACCACGTCCAGGGCCAGAGCGGCCACCAGGTCGGCGTTGGTGGTGGAGTGCACCCCACCGTCGACCAAACGCCGGCCGTCGACCTCCACGGGGACGAACCACCCGGGGACAGCCGAGGACGCCTGAACGGCGGAACCGACATCGGTGTCGACGTCGTCGCGACCGAGCACCACCCGACGGCCCGAGTCCAGGTCCACAGCACAGATCCAGGTTGGGTGGTCGGGCCAGCGGTCGGAGTGCATCTCGCGCATTCGGTCGGCCAGGGAGGAACCGTCGTGGGTACCGATGGGGAGCAACCCGGCCAGGGAAACCACCGGCCGGGGCCGTCCGGTAGACAACAGCTCGCGGACGACCAGCATCGGGTTGGCCGGAAGCCGCCGGGCCGGTTGGTCGGAGGGGTTCTTGAGGTCTAACGGGGTCGTCACCCGGCTAACCAGGGCCTGCCCCTCGGCGGACAGCGGCGTGCGAGAATAGTAGGAGCGGTGATCGGCCGCCGAGAGCCCGGCCCGGAGGCTGACCGCAGTGGTGGCCCCAGCCGAGGTTCCGACGACGACGTCGGCCGTCCGGGGATCCCAGCCCGTGGCCTCGGCGAGCGCGGCGAGGGTTCCAGCGTGATGGGCAGCGGCGTGCAGGCCGCCGGCCCCGAGTACGAGCCCGATCGTGGTCACGGCGGCCATCGTCGCATGTCGGGAGCGAATTCCCGACCCGGCGGCGGGTTGGCGTCCTTTGAGGCCTCCGAGGTCAGGTGTCCTCCACCCGCTAGGATCGATCTTCGGCCGATTTCGGGGTTTCGGCCCCGGGGTAGCCAAGAGACACGGTCCACCGTCCTCCATAGGCTCGCTGATGACCACCGAACACCCCGAGATGGACGTCGAACAGGCCTACGTCGACCACGCCTATGCGTGTCTCGAGTCCGCCCGCGACCGGGCCCTGGAGCTGACTGCCATGGTCGAGGTGGGTCAGGGGGGCACCAACCAGGCTCGCTTCGAGCGCGAGGCCATCTGGGACTCGGTAGCCGCTCGTCTGGGGCAGCTGGACATGGGCGACGCCGCGCTGGTCTTCGGTCGCATCGACCAGGAGGCCGAGGCCGGCGCCGGCCGCTTTTACATCGGTCGGGTCGGGGTCTGGGACGTCGACCAAGATCCGGTGGTCGTGGACTGGCGCGCCCCAGTCGCCGAGGCTTTCTACCGGGCCACCGGTCCGGTGCCCATGGGCCTGGAAAGGCGCCGGCACCTGGTCAGCCGCGGCCGGGTCGTGGTGGGAATCGAGGACGAGTTGTTTGGCGACCCGGAGCGGTTCCGGGACGGCGACGGAAACCGCCTGAAGGGAGAGGGAGCCTTGATCGCCGCCCTCGAGACGGCCCGCACCGGTCGGCTGGGCGACATCATCGGGACGATCCAAGCTGAGCAGGACGACATTATCCGGGCACCGTTGTCCGGCGTCCACGCCGTGCAGGGCGGGCCAGGAACCGGAAAGACCGTGGTGGCCCTGCACCGGGCCGCCTACCTCCTGTACACCCACCGGTTCCCGCTGGAGGGGCAGGGTGTCCTGGTGCTCGGGCCCAACAGGCTCTTCCTGGCCTACATCGAGCAGGTGCTGCCGTCACTCGGGGAGGCCGGGGTCCAGATGGCCACCCTGGGGGATGTAGTAGGGGGCGTTCGGGTGGACGACCGTCGGGAGCAGGCCGAGGTGGGGCGCCTCAAGGGCGACCTTCGTATGGTGCGGTTCATCACCCGGGCCGTCCGGACCCGCCAGCGGCCGCTGCGGGCCGACCTTCGCATCGGCCACGGCCTGCAGTGGCTGGTCCTCCCGGTAGAGGAGTCCCGGCGAATCGTCGACCAGGCCCGGCGCCGGTACCGGACCCACAACGCGGCTCGAAAGTTCGTGGAGGCCGAGTTCTACGGGGCCCTGGTGGCCAGCGGCCGGGGCGATCTCGACCCCGAAGCCCTACGCGAGCGCCTACGGGGTGAGTTGTCGGTCCGCGAGGCCCTGGAGTGGATGTGGCCAGTGCTGACTCCGGCCCAGTTGCTCAACGACCTACTCGGATCCCGGGCCCTGATCCGGTCCGCCGACCCGTCGCTGACCACCGAGCAGGTTGACGCCCTGTACCGGGAGCGGGTGAGCCAGCCCGACGACCTCCTGTGGACAGCGTCCGACGCTCCGCTACTGGACGAGGCCCGAGCCGTCCTCGGGGCCCGCCCGGGGCGCCGCGAGGAGGACACCGTACGAACCTACGGACACATCGTGGTCGACGAGGTCCAGGACCTGTCCCCGATGGACCTCCGAATGCTGGACCGCCGTTCCCTGAACGGCTCGATGACGGTGGTTGGAGACATCGCCCAGGCCACGGGCGCTTGGGCCCACGACAACTGGGAAGGGATCCTGCGTCACCTACCGGATCGACGCCCGCCCGAGCGCCATGAGCTGACCGTGGGTTACCGAATCCCTGGACCGTTGATGGACGTGGCAGCCAGGGTCCTGGCCGTCGCCGCACCGGACCTGGCCCCACCCCGGTCGGTTCGTGGTGACGGCGACCCCCCACGGTTCGTGGCCCTAACCGGCGAACAGGCCGAGAAGCTGGACGGGCTGGCTGAGGTGGTCCGCAGCGAACTGGAGGCCGTGGGCGCCGGGAACCTGGCTGTCGTTACGACCGACTCGCAGGCCGCCGACGTCGAGGATGCCCTGGAACGGGCCGGAATCGCCTACGGCCGTCCGACCCGTCAGGGCCTGGACGCCCAAGTGGCCGTCGTCCCCGTCGGCCTGGTCAAGGGTCTGGAGGTCGACGGGGCCGTGGTTGTGGAACCGGCCCGTATGGTGCGGGAACACGCCCAGGGCATGCGGGCCCTTTATGTTGCTCTGACCCGGGCCACCAGGCGGGTGGCCATCGTTCACGCCGAGCCACTACCCCCAGTTTTGGAATAACCGGATTCCACCAAAGGGTGGAGAGCAGGTCTGTTCCCAACCGGAGCCTTCTAAGCCACTGGCGATTCTCGGTTGTGGCTGTTCCTCAAGAGAGGAGAGGCTGTTATTCGTGGGATATGGCGTCCAGCACGTTCAACCTTGAGGCACGTCTGGCCGGCAGGATGGCGGCGAGCATCCCGAACAGGCCGGACACCAGCAGGTAGCCAAACAAGCTTGTGTAGGGGATCGACACGATGTCGACGAACGTCTCGGGTAGGGCAGCGATCACTGCTAAGCCAAAGAGGACACCCATGGCCACGCCAAGCAGGCCACCGAAGAGGGCAATGATGACGGCCTCCCAGCGGATCATCCGTCGGAGTTGTCGGCGGGTCATGCCGATGGCCCGCAAGAGGCCAAGTTCTCGCGTCCGCTCATAGACCGACAAGGCCATCGTGTTAGTGATGCCCAACACGGCGATCACCAGTGACAGACCAAGGAACACCTGAATTATCGACAGCAACTGGTCAAGTTGCTTCTCCTGCGAATCGCGGAATTCGGATCGATTCTCTACAACGACCTGCGGGTAGGCATCGGTGTAGACCTCGATAGCAGTTCGAGAGGCATCGTTGTCAGCGCCGACTGGGAAAAGCACCGAGATCCAGCCAAGAGGCGCGGTTGGAAGGTGCGAGTCAAAGACCGAGACGTCGACTACCCAGTTCCCTAGAAGGGTTGAATCTTCAAAGATCGCTGCCACGGTCAACTCGATCGTCCGATTACCTGGGAATTCGGCGGTGACTGAATCGCCGATGGTGAGCCCCAGATCGGTCGCCGAGTCAAGATGGACCAGCACCCCATTGGTCCCGGCGTGGAACTCGGAGCCCTCGATCACCTGCAGGTTCATGTGCGCGTTGAGGACTGCGAGCTCGGCGGCCACCACGTCCTTGTAGCCGTCACCGATTTTCACTCCACCCAAAGTCCAGCGCATCGTCATTACCGACTTGACGAGATCGGGTCTTTGAACAGCCATCTTCTGTAGGTCGGCCCCGAGTTCAGTGGAGAAGCCAGCCTGTGGGTTAAACGTGTCCCCATATACGAAGAGATCCGCCTCGACACTCTGTTCCATAGTGCTCAGAAAGGTCGCTTTCAAAGAGTCGCTCACCACTGCGGCGAGGCTCACTAAGGCGAGCCCGATGGTCAGTGCGGCGGCGGTTGCGGCGGTGCGGCGCGGCGAGCGGCGAGCGTTGTCGGTCGCTAATCGGCCGGGTACTCGGTACACCTTGCGGATGGGCCACCCGAGCACGGTCGCAACCTGCCCGGTTATCGCAGGACTAAGCAGATATACGCCTATGAATGCAGCGAGAGCGCCTCCTCCAATCGCGACCAGGATCAAGCGGGTGGACATTTCGATGGTCATACCCGCGGCGAGGGCGCCGATACCGGCGACTGCCACTGCACCACCTACCAAGAGGCGACGCCGTAGACCCGTAGGGGTAAGTCGAAGGTCGTCTCGTAGGGCAGCGACCGGTGGGATTTTCCGAACGCGTCGTGATGGTCCTATCGAGGAGAGGAGAGTGGCGCCTACTCCGACCACCGAGGCCACAACGATGGTCCGGGGTCGGATCGGTATCGAGCCGGGCAAATCTCCGAAACCGATCTTGACAAGCACCCAACGGAGCAGAGCGGCCAGTAGGTAGCCGGCTATTAGACCGAGTGCGCTCGCGACCACACCTATTACAACTGCCTCCAGCCTTACCGATCGGCTGATCTGACGGCCTGTGGCCCCCAGCGCTCGGAGCAGGGCCAGTTCGCGAACTCGCTGCCCGATCACGATCGAGAACGTGTTGTTGATGATGAAGGCACTAACCACTACGGCGATAACCGAGAAACCCAGAAGGACTGAGGAGATGATGTTTAGAAATTGGTCGAAGTCGCTCTGGTCCTCGGCGATCTTGGTGGCTGCTGTCACCACCTCTAACTCGGCGCCTGCGAATACCGCTAGCTGGTTCTGTTGGTCCTCTGGAAGGGTTGAGAGGAAGGCGCGGAATTCGGCTGTCGCTATGTCGAGGCGATCCCGGATTGCGGTCATTACCGCAACCTCGTTCGCATCGTCCACCAGGGCGATGGCGATCTCGTCGTATACGCCAACCTTGTTGGCGACCTCCTGGGCAGTCTCTTCGTCGAATGCGCTGATGTTGGCGCCGATGTTCTTGTTTTCGTCCGGGTCGCCGAAGTTGGCCGTTCCTACGAGGACGAATTGGCGGTTACCGATAGGTGCGCTGACCGTGTACGTCTTGCCAATGGTGAACCCGTATTCGTCGGCTGTCATGTTGTCGAGCATGAACTCACCGACGATGTCCGGGTCTGATATCGATTCGGTGCGCAGTGGGGCCCTACCGTCCGTGATGAAGAGCTGGCTTAGGTCCTCCAATACGTTCCCGTAGTCGGCCCCGTCCGGTACTCCGTAGTTGAAGCCGAACTGTGGCGCTCCGCCGTTGGTGCCGATTGCTGTGAGTTCGCCGTTGTCGTCGGTGTACAGGGGGACCACATTCCATCCCACGACTGACGGTCCCACGGATCGGATGCCAGGGACGTCCTGCAAGAACCCAAGGACCTCCTCCGGTACGGGGAGCCGGTTGATTCGGTCGGCTCCTTCGTCGATCGACGCCCGGACGACCAGGTCCAACTCGCCACTGATGTCGGTAGCGAGCTCGTCAAAAGTGTCTCGGAGCCGGTCCGTGAGGAAGAACGACGTCGACAGGAATGCGACGCCCAACACCACGGCCAGGGTCGTGAGGGCGAACCGCAGCTTGCGGCGCGTGATGTTCCGGAAAGTGAGTCGGAACACTTAGTCAGCCGCCGATGGCCTTGATTCGATCGAGAATACGGTCAGCGTCGGGGTCGGTCATCTCGTCGACAATCCGCCCGTCAGCCAAAAACAGCACCCGATCGGCCATCGCCGCTGCCCCGGCATCGTGAGTGACCACTACGAGCGTTTGGCCAAGGTCGTCTACGGCCCCTCGCAGAAAGTCGAGAACCTCGCCGCCAGTTACCGAATCGAGGTTGCCGGTTGGCTCATCGGCAAAGACGATGTCTGGTCTACTCACCAACGCCCGGGCCACGGCGACCCGTTGCTGTTGGCCTCCCGACAACTCGTCCGGCCGGTGTCGGAGACGGTCTTGAAGGCCAACCGTCTCGATGATGTTGACCATCCACGAGGTATCGGGCCTTCGGCCTGCCAGGTTCAGGGGCAACGTGAGGTTCTCTTCGGCGGTCAGAGTGGGTATCAGGTTGTACGCCTGGAAAACGAACCCAACCTTGTCCCGTCGCAAAAGGGTGAGGTCGCGCTCGGAGAGACTGCCGAGTTCCACGTCGCCGATGTGGACCGTGCCCGACGTCAGGTCGTCGAGGCCTGCCGAGCAGTGCATGAGGGTGGACTTGCCGGAGCCCGACGGTCCCATGATGGCGGTAAATCTGCCCTGCTCGAATTCGACGTCTACACCGTCCAGGGCGCGAACTTCGGTGTCCCCGGTTCCATAGATCTTTGAGCCGCTCGACATGCGGGCTGCTGACACGATGGTCTGACTGGTCATGGGTTGGACCCTAGGGTCGGATCCGTGGCATGGGACTGTTGTGCGGCGGTGCAGGGGCCGTGAATTCTGTCACCGGTCCGGGTATTCGTCCTGCCGAATCCGATGACCTGGCCCGCCTGGTCGAGCTGAACAACGCCGCTGTTCCGGCTGTCAACCACCTCACTCTGGACGAGATGGCTTGGTTCCTTCAGGTGGCCCACCTGTGCCTGGTGGCAGAGGTTCCCGAGGACGGCACCGTAGTGGCTTTCCTTGTCGGTCTGGACGGTCCCGAGTGTTCCTACGGCAGTCTCAACTACGAGTATTTCTGTGACCGCTATGACCGATTCCTCTATGTCGACCGGGTAGTTGTTGATTCAGTGGCCTGGGGGCGGGGTCTAGGTCAAGGCTTCTATCGGGCCTTCATCGCCTCCGCAGCTGGGCACACTCACCTATGTGCTGAGGTCAACACGGTGCCGCGCAACGAACGGTCTCTGGACTTTCATCAACAGTTCGGCTTCAAGGCCATAGGGGAGCGATCTGACGGAGGCACTGGCAAGACCGTCCGGATGTTTGCCCTGGAGATTTGAGGAGACGGTTAGTCGCGGACCACGGTGGTGCCGGCAGGCCGACTTCCCCGTGACCCGCAGGACCAGCACGGCTCGTCGGGGTCGCCCCGCCAAGCCACCTCGCAGCCGGAGCACACCAGGCCAACCCAGTGGGCTGGCTCGACGGGGGCTACGGGGGCCGAGGACCGGAGCGGAGGGACGCTGCGTAGCGGATGGTCGAGAGACGGCTCGCCCATGCCTTGCTCCGGGGACCGAGACAATGGCCGTGGTGCCATGCGCGGCACCGTAGCGAAGGCTCGCGCGCCGCTGGGTGACCCTGGCCACGCGGCCCGTAGCCTGCCTGCGGCGACCAACCGGTGCCCGCGCACCACCCATCCGATCCGGGTCGCCAAGGAGATCCTGATGTCGGACCCGATCCCGAACCCCGATGGCTCCAGCGAGCGCCGTACCTCTTTCCCGGAGGCCCCGCCCATGGTCATCGACACGGCGAAGACGTACTCCGCCGAGATGGTGACATCGATGGGCACTATGACCATCCACCTGGATCCGATCGCTGCCCCTCAGACGGTCAACAACTTTGTGTACCTGGCCCGCTGGCACTACTACGACGGCTTGGTGTTCCACCGGGTGATCAACGGTTTCGTGATTCAGGGCGGCTGTCCGGAGGGGTCGGGTCGGGGCGGTCCCGGCTACCGGTTTGCAGACGAGCTGCCCAAGCCCGGTCGGTATGAGGTCGGTTCGTTGGTCATGGCCAACGCCGGGCCGGACACCAACGGCAGCCAGTTCTTCGTCGTTACCGGCCCGAGTGGTGTCGGCCTACCGCCCGCCTATGCGCTGTTCGGAAAGGTCATCAAGGGCGTCGAGGTGGCCACGGCCATCCAGGAGGTCCGGACGGGCCCCGGCGATCGCCCGGTGGAGGACGTGGTCATCGAGTCGGTCACCGTGACCGAGTTGGACTGAAGCGGGTCGTTCGAGAGACGGGAACCAGGAGGAGCGATGGTTATCAAGCGTGTCGGAGTTGTGGGCGGCGGGCAGATGGGTGGGGGCGTAGCCGAGTTGACGGCCAAGGCCGGCCTACCCACCGTGGTCCGTGAGGTGACTCCTGAGGTTGCCGAGCGGAGCCGAGCCGG
>JAKURV010000015.1 GCA_022452035.1 Acidimicrobiales bacterium
CTGAGCCAATCCGAGTCCTCACGACCACCCTGGACGCCATGGCCGCCGGCGGCATGCACGACCACTTGGGCGGCGGGTTCGCCCGCTACTCGGTTGACCCCTACTGGCTGGTCCCCCATTTCGAGAAGATGCTCTACGACAACGCCCTCCTGGCCCGCGCCTACCTGCACGGGTGGCGGGTGCTCGGCCACCGCCGCTGGCTTCAGGTAGCCACCGCCGGAATCGACTACGTACTGCGGGACCTCCGTCACCCGGACGGCGGTTTCTTCTCAGCCGAGGACGCCGACTCGGAGGGGGCCGAGGGCACGTTCTACCTGTGGTCGCTGGATGAAGTCCGTTCGGTGTGTGGGGAGGACGCCGATGAGGCCATCGAGTGGTACGGGGTAAGCGAGGCCGGCAACTTTGAGGGGAGCAACATTCTCCACCGGCCGGTGCGAGGCGACCTGGAGCGCCCTGATGCGGTTGAACGGGCCCGAGTAGCCCTCTTCGCTCATCGGGAGACCCGGGTTCGACCGGGGCTGGATGACAAGGTCCTGACCGAGTGGAACGGCCTGATGCTGGCGACTCTGGCCGAGGCCGCCCTGACTGTGGGGCGGGAGGACTGGCTGGAAGCGGCCACGGCGAACGCCGACTTCCTCTGTCGGACTCTCAGGCGGCCGGACGGCCGGTGGCTGCGCTCCTGGCAGGCTGACGCCGGAGCCCACACTCTGGGCTACGCGGCAGACCACGCAGCCATGGTGGACGGCCTGACCCGGCTCGGTGAGGCTTCCGGTGAGGCCCGATGGACCGAGTTGGCCGTGTCAACGGCCGACGTCCTCCTGGACCGTTTCCTGGACAGGGAGAACGGCGGATTCCACGGTACCGGAGATGACGCTGAAGCCCTGGTTCGCCGGCCCAAGGACTTGCTGGACAACGCCCAGCCGTCAGCCAACAGCCTGGCCGCGGTGGCCCTGCTGCGCCTCGGAGCGCTGGTCGGAGACTCCCGCTACGTCGAGGTTGCCGCGGGGGTACTACGGCTGTTGGGCGATTCGGTCACCGGACACCCCACTGCCTTCGGACACTTGTTGGGAGCCGTCGACCTCCACCACACCGGTATCACCGAGGTGGTGGTGACCGGAGATCGCCCCGACCTTGTCGCCGCGGTGGCCGGAACCTGGCGGCCGAACACGGTCCTAGCCTGGGGCGAGCCTTTCGGCGGGCCACTCTGGGAAGGACGCGACGGCGACCGAGCCTGGGTATGTCGCGAGTTCGCCTGTCGGGCCCCGGTCGATTCGCCCGACGACCTCCGGGCCGAGTTGGCCTGAGTTGATCTCGGTCCCGGGAATTGTCGAAAGCAACCACCGTCCGCGACGATGGCTAGGCGGCCTTCTCCAGGATGTGGATACCGCAGGCCGAACCAAGGCCGATCACGTGGGTGAGGCCAATCCTGGCGCCCTCGACCTGACGGTCTCCGGCCTCGCCTCGCAGGTGGGTGGTTACCTCGTAGACGTTGGCCACACCGGTCGCCCCAATCGGATGCCCTTTGGAGATCAGTCCACCAGACACGTTGACCGGGGTCCGCCCGTCGCGGAACGGACCTCCAGAGTCGATGAACTCACCGGCTCCGCCCCGCTCGCAAAGGCCGAGGTTGTCGTAGTGAATGAGCTCGGCGGTCGCGAAGCAGTCGTGCAACTCCACCAGGTCGAGGTCTTCGGGACCCACCCCCGCCGCCTCATAGGCCTGAGTAGCAGCGTTCCGGGTCAGGGTGTTCACGTCGGGCTGCACCTGGCCGCTCTCCACCCACGGGTCAGAGGTAAGGACCGAAGCTGAGATCTTCACCGCCCGCTTCTGGACCTCGTCGGGCAGAGACCTGAGGCGCTCCTCAGACACCAGTACGGCCGCCGCCGCTCCGTCGCCGGTCGGGCAGCACATCAGCAAAGTATTTGGATAACTCTGCACCGGGGAGCCCATGATCTCCTCCATGGAGAACTCCTTGCGGTACTGGGCCAGCGGGTTCAGAGTGGAGTGCAGGTGGTTCTTGTAGGCCACCCGGGCGAACTGCTCGAAGCCCACCCCTTCGTTCTCGTAGGCGTACTCCATGCCTGCCTGGGCGAACACGCCCGGCATCGTCTCAGTGCCCAGGATCCCGTCGACGCCGGTCACCGCTCCGTACCGGCCTGACGGCTCGTAGACGTTGGCGTCGTCCTTGGCGCCGCCTCGTAGTAGCCCCATCTTGCCCATCTGCTCGACGCCGAAAGCCAGGCCCATCTGGGCCTCCCCGGCCCTGATGGCTAGGTAGACGGTACGCAGGGCGGTGGCCCCGGTGGCACACGCATTGGTGACATTGAACACCGGGATGCCGGTCTGTCCGATCTGCTTCTGGACCCGTTGGCCCATGCCCGACTGGGCTTGGAACAGGGTGCCGGCCCCCATCACGTCCATGTCGTGGATCGACACGCCTCCATCGTCCAGGGCATCTAGGCATGCCCGGGCGGCGAGGTCCACCGCGTCCAACTCGGGATAGCGCCCGAACCTCGTCATGCTCGTCCCGAGGACCCAGACTGCGTCCGCCATCGAGTACTCCCTCCTGTTCCGTTTCTCAGACCGCTACGTAGCCAAAGGCTACGCACTCGGTCCCGTTGTCATCCGTTCCGCACCCGTAGGTGGTGAACCGTAGGCGCATCCCTAACTCGGCCTTCAGGGGGTCGTCGAGCCCCACCACGTTGGCCCGCACCGACGTCCCGTCATCGGTCTGCACGATGGCCGAAACGTAGGGAACCGGGATCCCCGGAGCAGCCCGGTGCACGATGCTAAAGGCCCGCAGCGTGGCCTCGCCGGCCACGCGGACGTCGGCGAATGCCGCCCTGCCGCACTTCGCACACGCGTTTCGCCGGTCGAAGTAGCGCGCTCCGCAGTTGGTGCACTCGTTGGCCACTAGGTGTGGGTCATCGCCAATCCGCAGGTAGTCAACGATGGGCAGATACTCCGGGACCTCAGCGGTACCGTCAGCCTCTTCGGTCATGTCGGTCCTCCGGGAGGTACTCGATGCCCCACTGCGTCGGACAGTACTGGCACCGTCGGACCGGCTCCCATCCGGGACTAACTAGTCACCAAGTTCCGCGATGAAGTACCTCGTCCAGAGGTCGCCGAGCCCGGGACGTCGAGGCACTGGCCCGGCCGTCTATTAGCGCCGGATGTCCTAGAGCCACCGTGCCGATCGCCTGGGCGTCGTCGGGCACTCCGAACCGTTCCCGGACCGCCTCCTCGTGCTCGAAGAGGCCAAAGAAGCAGCACCCTAGGCCGGCCTCGACGGCCAGCAGCTGGAGGGCCATGGCCGCGAAGGCGGCGTCGGTCAGCCAGTACGGCACCGGCCAGTCGGAGGCTGACCCGCTCAGACTGGAGCTCTCTTTGTCGGGTTCGGCGTAGCGGTTCAGATAACGGGCCGGCAGGCCGAACGCGAGCACCAGGGCCGGGGCGTTTACCAGACCTGGCCACGGGAAGACTGCTCGTCGGTCGGGCGGAAGTGTGGTGTCCCAGTACGCAGATACGTCCGCCCCCTCCAGGGTCAAGAACTCCACACCCTGGCAGTTCCCGGCCGTCGGGGTTCGGCGAGCCCGGTCCACCAAGTCGTCGAGGGTCCCGGCGGCCAGGGGTGTCATTGCAAAGGATCGACAGGAGCGTCGGTCCCGGAGGGCGTCAGAAACGGTCATCGACGGCGCCACCCGGATCGGTTCCGGCGCCCCGGAGCTCAGAGGTGCTTCTCGAGGTCCTCGGCCAGGGCCCAACCGAAAGCCACCAGGACGTCGCCCTTGGCCACGTCAAGGCTGTCGAAGTAGGCCGCCACATCGGCGTCCAGCTTCTCGGGTTTCAGGCTGGTGTGGTCGAAGACGCAGGCCTGGGTACCTTTGCCTGGCGACACGAACCGTCGCTCGTCGTAGGACAGGGTCGACAGGCCAAATCGCTTGACGAATCGTCGGCCCCACGCCCTCTCCTCGCCCGAGGCCCTGTGGCCGGGACGGGGCACGATCTCGGTCAAGGCCCGAAGGGCCTCGAATCCCGATGGCTCATTGAAGCGGGATCCGATTACCACGTCCTCGTCGGGGAAGGCCAGGACAGCTCGTCGGAGCTGCTCGGCCACAAGGGCCCGAAGCACGGTGTCTCGCTTGGAGGTGCGGTGGATGGACGCCATGCCAACGATCACGGCCGGGGTCCCTCCGATGCGCTCCAGCGTGCTGAACGAGAATCCCTTGAGACGCCCGCCCGCCCTAGCGGTGGTGATGAGCACCCACTCTTCGGTCTGCTTAGAGATCAGGCCGATGCCGAACGGGTTAGGCCCCTCGGCACAGAGGTCGGCCATCTCTTCGATCTCGGCATCGCCGAGCATCGTGCAGTCCTTGGTCTCGACCTCGATCGCCATCAGCCCCGATGCCTCCGATTCCGCCTGCTGGTCCCCCTCCATCCTGCCGGACGACCGGGGTGTTCCCAACCCGTGGCTGCTCTCTGGTTCCAGCTCAGCCGGCCAGAACGGCGTCAGCACCCAGGAGGATCCGGATTTCGGCCACTAGACCGCTGGCCGGGTCGACCGAGAAGTCGTCGGGCAGTCGGAGTACCTGACGGTCACCCAGGTGGAGGTATACCTCGGAATCTCCAGGATGGGTGGCTAAAAGTTCCTTGAGTTCCTCGATGGTTTCCTCGTAGACCCGGTTCATCGGCAGCTGGACCCGGACCGGACGGGACTGGTCCAGTTGTGTGGTCTCGAGGACCTCCACGTCCTGGCAGATCACCTTCGGGAGGTCCTCTCGTCGGTCGATTCGACCCCTGACTAGCACGATGGCGTCGTCGGCCAACTTGTGGCCGTGGTCGGCCATCGTCTTCGGGAAAACCATGACCTCTATGGTCCCGCCTAAGTCCTCCAGGTCGAAGGTGGCCATCAGGTCGCCCCGACGGGTCCACTTTTTGGCCAGGTTGGTTACCACCCCACCTACCACCCTGAAGACGCCGTCGTCCGCGTCCTCCAACTCGCCGATAGTGGAGTCGGCTCGACGTCGGAGGGCCGACTCGTAACCCAATAGCGGGTGGTCGGACACGTAGAGGCCGAGCATCTCCTTTTCGAAGGCCAGACGGGTGGCCTTGTCGAACTCGACGTCGGCCACCTCGGCCCGCTCGTCGAACGACGGGCCCTCAGAGCTCTCCCCGAACAGCGACATGACCCCCATGTCGTGTTCCTTTCGACGCGCCACCGTGTGGTCGATGATCTGCTCGTGGGCGTGTAACAGGCCCTGGCGCGGGTGGCCAAGGGCGTCGAAGGCCCCTGCTTTAATCAGGGACTCGATGGTCCTCTTGTTGAGCACAGTTGTGTTGCACCGTTCGGCAAAGTCGTAGAAGTCGGCGAACGGACCGTTGGCCGCCCGTTCGGCTTCGATTAGTTCCACCAGGCCCTCGCCTACGTTTCGTACTGCGGAAAGCCCGAAGACGATCCTCCCGGGCGATGCGTTCGGCTCGGCGGCCAGGTCTGGAACCGGCTCGAAGTTCGAGCGGGCCACATTTATGTCAGGTACGCCTACTTCGATATCCAACACCCGGCATTCGTTGAGGTAGACGGCAGCCTTATCCAGGTTGGACCTCACGCTGGTCAATAAGGCGGCCAGATACTCCACCGGATAGTGGGCCTTTAGGTAGGCGATCTGATAGGCGATGAAGCCGTATCCGTAGGAGTGGCTCTTATTGAATGCATAGTCGGCGAATTGCTCGATGATGTCGAACATCTCGTCGCCGAGTGCCGACCCGTAGCCGGTGGCCTCGCAGCCCCCCACAAAGGCGGCTCGCTCATGCTGCATGAGTTCCCGGTCCTTCTTGCCGCAGGCCTTCCGAAGGTTGTCTGCCTCAGCCAGGGAGTAACCGGCGAACTTTTGGGCCACTCGCATTACCGACTCCTGGTAGATCATGAGGCCGTAGGTGTCTCCCAGGATCTCCTCGGCATCTGGGTGGAGGTGGACTACCTGCTGTCGCCCGTTCTTGCGGTCGGCGTAGTCGTTGTGCATATTGGCCGCCATCGGGCCGGGCCGGTACAGGGCGACCAGGGCGGCTACGTCCTCGAATGAGCTCGGAGCCAGGGAGCGCATCAGGGCCCGCATAGGGCCCGACTCGAGTTGGAACACCCCGATGGAGTCACCCCGGGCCAGCATGGCCAGTGTCGGCTCGTCCACCAAGTCCACCGCATCGATGTCCACCATCTCGCCACGGGTCCGTTCGATGAGTTGGAGCGTGTCGGTGATGACGTCCAGGTTCCGTAGACCGAGAAAGTCCATCTTCAGTAGGCCGAGGTCCGCAACCCCGTTCATGTCGTACTGGGTGACGACCGGGGCGTCCTCAGGATCTTGTCCAGACTCCGGCTTACGCTGAATGGGGAGATACTCGGTGAGCGGCTCCCGGGTGATGACCACGGCCGCCGCGTGGATCCCATCCTGGCGACGGAGACCCTCAAGACCCCGGGCCACGTCCACCACGGCCCGTACGTCGTCGTCATTGCTGTACATGTCCCGCAGGTCGGCAGCCACCTTGAAGCCGTCGGGGTACTGCTCGTCTTCGTCCAAGCAGGCGGCCAGTGGGGTGTCGCGTCCCATGATGAGCGGTGGCATGGCCTTGGCGACACGGTCGCCTAAGGCGTACGGGTAGCCGAGCACCCGGGCCGCATCTCGGACAGCGGCTCGAGCCTTGATCTGCGAGAAGGTCACGATCTGGGCCACGTGATCCCGGCCGTATTTTTCGGCCGCGTACCGGATCATCTCGTCACGGAACCGAGAGTCGAAGTCCATGTCGATATCGGGCATGGAGATTCGGCTGGGGTTCAGGAAGCGCTCGAACAACAGGTCGTACCGAATGGGATCCAAGTCAGTGATCCGGAGGGAGTAGGCCACCGCGCACCCGGCAGCGCTGCCCCGGCCTGGGCCGACGCGAATCCCCTGGTCTCGGGCGTGCCGGATGAGATCCCAGGTAATGAGGAAGTACGACGAGAAGCCCATGTCGCGGATGGTGGCCAGCTCGTAGGCCAGGCGCTCCACAACCCGGTCATCGAGCTGATTACCCCACCGCGTTCTCGCCCCCTCGAAGGCCAGGTGCTCAAGGTAGGAGTCAGCGTCCTCGAAGCCCTCGGGAATCGGGAAGTCGGGCAACCGGGGATTGCCAAACTCGATTTCCACCCCGCACCGCTCAGCGATCCACAGTGTGTTGTCGCACGCGTCGGGCAGATCCCGGAACAGCTCGCGCATTTCGTGAGTGGACTTCAGGTAGTGCTCTTCGCCGGAGAACCGGAAACGGTTGGGGTCGCTCATCTGGGAGCCCGTCTGGACACAGAGGAGGGCGTCGTGGGCCCGGGCGTCCTCCCGCCGCGTGTAGTGGCTGTCATTGGTAGCCAGCAGCGGTGCTCCGAGTTCTCTGGCGATTCTCTCCAACTGGGGGTTGGTCCGATGCTGCTCCGGGATTCCCTGGTCCTGGAGCTCGATGAAGAGGTTGTCCTTCCCGAAGATCTCTTGTAGTCGGGCCGCCTTGGTCCGGGCGTCGTCGAAGTCGTCCCTGAGCAGGGCCTGGAGGACATGGCCGCCCAGGCAACCCGTGGTGGCGATCAGGCCCTCGCTGTGCTCGGCCAGTACGTCCCAGTCGACTCGGGGCTTGTAGTAGTACCCCTCCATGAAGGCCCGGCTGGCCACCTGGATCAGGTTCCGGTAGCCCACGTCGTTCTCCGCCAGCAAGGTGAGGTGGTACATCAACTTGCGGCCGCCATCCGTCTCACCACCCGAGTCGTCGACTCGGCCTCTTCTCGACGGACGCTCGAAGCGGGTGTCATGGGCCATGTATGCCTCGGTGCCCAGAATCGGCTTGACCCCCCGGTCGCGACAGGCCCGGTAGAAGTCCAGGATCCCGTACATGTTCCCGTGGTCAGTGATCCCGAGCGCCGTCTGGCCGTCAGCCGCCGCAGCGTCCACCAACTCGCCGATCCGGGCTGCCCCGTCCAACATCGAGAACTCGGTATGGACGTGGAGGTGGGCAAAACCGGCGGTCATCGGGTAGCGCCCCTCACAGGTAAGTGCCGGGCCGAATCTCCGGCCCGTCGCCCGGTTCTCCGGACGGCAGCGCGGGGGGTCGCATCCCGGCCAACTGCTGCTGGGCGGCCATCTGCTGGGCGAACAGGGTGGCCTGGATCCCCTGGATAAGGCCCTCTAGCCACCCGACCAACTGTGCTTGGGCGATCCGTAATTCGTCAGAAGTGGGCGCCACGTCGTCGGCGAACGGGAGGGCCAACCGGCCTAGCTCTTCGCGGAGGTCGACCGAAAGCGCGGCGCCCAACTCGGCTACCGATGTCTCGTAGATCTCCCGGAGCCGATCCCGGCTGGGCTCGTCCAGGGTGGCCAAGCGGACCTCGTCCAGGAGTTGGCGCATCATCGTCCCCACCCGCATGACTTTGGCCGGGTGCTCGATCGACTCGTCGATTAGGTCATCGTCGACCGTCTCGGGGGGATCCGCAGAGGCGTCCACCACCTCCGGCTCGACCGGCTCCGAGGGGCTCGCAGATTGTGCCGTCATCGGTCCGGACTCTATGCCCCGCGACGGTCAACTGTTGGTCCCCTCGCGCACCTCCCAGCGGCTCACGTCAGGGCAAAGACGGCAGGCACCAGCATCTCGGCGGCGGTCAGCGATCCGTGCCGGCCGATGAGCTCGATGGAGCTGACCTCGGCTGGGTCCACGAAGGCCACCGGGTCCCTGGCCACCACGGCCACGTCACCCAGCCGGCCCCGGGCCGTCGACGTCACTCGGTCGCCTAGCCACCCGGCCGACACCACCTCGTCCACCGATCGGACCCAACCCACGTGGTCGAACGCCTGGTGGGCGGCGGCCAGCAGGTCCGAGGCAGCCCCCGGTCGGGAGTGGAGCCACCGGAAGCGGGCCTCACCGCTTTGGCCGTCGACCAGGCCGGTGACCTCTGCCGGTAGGTGGATCAAGCGTTCTCCCACATGCACCTGGCCGTGGTCGGCCGTAACCACAACCGCCGTCCCGGCCGGCAGCCGGTGGAGGAGTTCGGCCACCATGGCGTCACAGGCCGCCAGCTCGTCGTTGTAACGCTCGGCCAGCCCGAACTCGTGGGCCGTCCGGTCGATGTCGTCCCAGTAGGCGTAGACGAACGGTTCCTCTCGTGCGAAAGCGCCTAGCACCTGGTCCACCAGGCCCACCCGATCGGCGTAGCCGAAGAGGCGGGTGTCGGACAGGTGGGCCGCGGTGAATCCGGAGTCGGCGAACTGGGCTCTAGTCACCACCGGAGGTCGTTGGGATCCGAACATCTCGCACGGCTGGAAGAGTCGGGGGTCGTGGCGGCGACGGGCGTCACCGTTTCCCGTTGACCAGCGCAAGGCGTTGAGGATCTCCCCGTGAGGTGGCCCGCTAGACCCACCGACGGCAATCCGGTACCCGACCACACCGTGCTCGCCCGGAGGTAGGCCGGTGGAGATGGATGTCAGGGCCGCCGCCGTGGTGCTGGGAGCCACGGTGGTAATCGGACCTCCCGCCATATCGGTCAGGGTCGGGGCGACCTCGGTCCGATCCCGGAGTTGGAGCCAGCCCAGCCCGTCCAGCACGAGGAGCAGGATTTGGCGGGCCTGCAGGACCTTCGCTGGCAGCCAGGTCGGTGCCGCGGAACCCTCCAGGAGGGCCGGCACGAGGGCGGTCACGCAGGCGTCGTGGTAGGCCGGAACGACCGGGGTGGTGGCTTCCCCGACAGAGTGGTCCATGGTTTCCCGACCGTAGCGGTGGTCGGGCACCGTCGACGCCCGGGTGGGAGCGACATCGGCCCCTCGGTCGGTCCACGTCTAGGATCGACCGACGTGAAGGTCTCGACGCGGGGCGACTACGCCAGCCGCGCCCTTTTGTCCCTCGCCCTCCACGGCGACGGCCAGAACCCTCGGTCGGTGCGCGAGATCGCAGACCAGACGGGCCTTCCTCAGCCCTACCTCGAGCAGATCCTCTTGGCCCTGAAGGGCGCTGGCCTGGTCCGTTCGAAGCGTGGGGTCGGTGGCGGCTACGTGCTGGCCCGGGACCCGTCGACAATCCTGCTGTCTCAGATTGTCTCGGCAGTCGACGGCCCAATTGTGGCCGGCGACTTCAGCGACCCGCACACCGACGGGGCCTGCAATCACGAAGGCCAGTGCGTACTCCTCTCGATCTGGGCCAGCGCCGGGAGCCACATGCGGAACTACCTCGACTCGTTCACCCTCGAGGACATCGCCGGCATGGCGCGCGGCGAGGCACCCTGGCCCGACGCCTAGGCCGGCAAGGGATTCGACGGGCCCCCATCAGTCGGGGGGCCCAGGCTCGCCAACAGGTTCTGGAGGTCTTCCGGGAGGGCAGCCTCGAAGGAGAGTCGGGCTCCGGTAACCGGATGGTCGAATGACAGGTGGGCGGCATGAAGGAACGGTCGGCCCAACTCCAAGCCAGCGCGATGGCCACCATAGGCGCCGTCCCCAACGAGGGGATGGCCGATGGCCGACATGTGAACCCGGATCTGGTGGGTGCGCCCCGTCTCTAGCTGGCAGGCCACGTGGGACACCACGGGGTCGTCCCACGTGGCCACCACCTCGTATCCGGTCCGAGCCGGGCGCCCCGATCCAACCACCGCCATCCGAGTGCGGTCTCGGGTCGAACGGCCGATAGGTGCATCCACCACGCCGTTGGCCGTCTCAAGCCGTCCCCAGGCCAGTGCCTCGTACCGTCGTCCGACCGAACGAGTAGCCAACTGCGCGACCAGGGAGTCGTACCCCGCCTGGGAGCGGGCCACGACCAGCGCTCCCGAGGTTCCCTGGTCAAGCCGGTGCACGATGCCCGGGCGAGCCGTCGAACCAACACCTGCGATTTCCGGGTAGGAGGCCAACAGACCGTTCACCAGTGTCCCGGTGCGGTTCCCTGCACCAGGATGGACCACCAGACCGGCCGGTTTGTCCACCACCAGGACGTCCTCGTCGACGTAGAGGACCACCACCGGCACCGCTGCATCAGCGGCTGGAGCGCCCACGTCGTCGCGCTCGAACCCGGTCACTGTCAACTCCTCGCCTTCCCGGACACGGTGGGACCGGAGGGTCACCACCTCCCCATCCAGGGTGACCCGTTCCGCCTCCAGCGCGGCATTAGCACGGCTTCGGCTGACGTCACCGAGCAGAGCCACTACACGGTCCAACCGCTCACCGTCCAGGGCCGCCGGGATGGTCTCCCGAAGGCCAGTGTTCCCGCTCATCGGCGCCAACCCCGCCAGACGACCAGGATCCCTCCCACCACGATCACCGAATCTGCCACGTTGAAAACCGGCCACCATTGGAGGTCTATGAAGTCGACCACGGCACCACCGAAGAATCCCCCGCCCTCCCGGAACACCCGGTCCGCCAGGTTGCCGATGGCCCCTCCAATGATGGCCCCGACGGCAATCCGCGCCACCGGATCGGCCGTACTGGCACCTTGACGAACCAGGAGGGCGATGACGAGCAGGATCAGGACGGCGAACAGGGCACCCCGGCCTTCACCCAAGCTGAACGCCGCACCGGTGTTGAAGACCAGGTGGAGTCGTAGCGTCCAGACGAGATCGATGGTTCGGTCAGCCAGGACGTCAGACGCCCACCACTTGGTTAGTTGATCCAGGATCAGAACCGCGGCCCCGGCGAGGGCCGGCACCATCCACCGGCTCCGACGGCCGGTGCCACCGGTCACCGCCGACCCAGCCCTCCGGCCTTGAACTCGACCCGCTCAGCGGCCCACGGTATGGCCTTGAGTCGCTCCTTCGGGATGTTCTTGCCGGACTTCACGCAAACCCCGTAGACCCTGCGACGGATCCGGTCCAGCGCTTCATCGATCTCTTCCACGGCGGCCCGTGCCTGGGCACTCAGGGCCAGGTCGAGGTCACGCTCCACGGCAAGGGTGTCTCCTTCGCCCGACTCGTCGTCGAACTGGACGTCTCCAGGATCGCGGTCCTCCAGCAGCGAGTCCGCCTCAGCCTGGAGGATGTCGGCGCTCTGCACGTAGCGGGCGCGTTCTGCGAGGAGGGCCTTCTTCTGCTCGTCCAGAAATTTTTTGCCAAACGGAGTCTTCGGAGCCTTGGCGGCAGCCTTTTTGGCCGGAGCCTTCTTCGCTGGAGCCTTGGCGGCAGCCTTTTTGGCCGGAGCCTTGGCGGCAGCCTTTTTGGCCGGAGCCTTCTTCGCTGTGCTCTTAGCGGCCATCACCGCCTCCTCCTAAGTGCCGCCGGGACGATGACCGACGATCGGACGCGGGTCCGATGGGCGGAGGAGCGTACCGGCCTCCCCATGGATCCGGTGGGATCCCGAGGCTCGGATAGGAAAGCCTGATCGGTCCCGTACGGCTTCGAGTCCGGATCAGGAACCGTCGTCGGCAAAGAAGGCGTCAAGGTCTTCGCCGTCACCACCAACGCCTCCGACCGACGGGGCCACGGGGTGAAGCCGCGTCACCACCTCAGCAGGCCGGCGAGCCTCCACCACAGGAGCAGGGGGCGATGCAACAGCGGGTTCCACCGAAGTCGGTTCCGGCCGGGCCTCCATCACGACTGCTGGCCGATCCTCCACTCCCTCTACAAGCGTCCGGAGATCGTCCACGGCCCGCAGGAGGCGGTCCCGATGGGCAGCTACCAACTGCGCCGTCACGTCGATCTCTTCTCGAACTAGGTCCCGCTCGGCTTCCAGCCCGGTCATCTGCTCCAGCATCCGGGCCCGACCGTCCTGGATAGATGCTCGGATCTCAGCGTCGGCCGCCGTTCGAAGGTCGGCTGCTTCGGCCCGGGCATCAGCCATCAGGCTCGCCGCTTCGGCCGCCGCCGTGGCGATCCCCGCTTCCGCCTCGGCTCGGGCGGTACGGGCAGCGTCCAATTCTTCGGCCAGCTGGCGCTCGGCCAACTCCGCGCGCTCTCCGGCACGTCGTGCCGTGGTCCGCAGGTCTTCGATCTCGCGACGCGCCCGATCCAGTAGGTCGTCGACCTCAACGGGGTCGTAGCCCCGCATCTTCGTAGCGATATGGACGTCGTCGAGTTCGTGCAGGATGTCCTCGTCCATTACTCCAGACTACCGCCGTGCCCCCGGCTGCTTGGGGCACCTCGCCAGCCGTCAGCTGACCCGGTCAACTACACAAAACGCCCATCAGGATGGAGATTCCAAAGAACGCCACGATGGGTGAGAGGTCTAGGGCCATGGCGCCCATGCGGAGCGGCGGGAGCACACGGCGCAGTGGCCCGAGGACGGGATCGGTCACCAGGTAGAGGAAACCGGCCACTGTGGCCAATGAACCATCCGGTGAGATCGGGAACCAACTCAACACCACCCGCACAATTAGGACCAGCATGTACAACTGGAGAAGCGAGCAAACCAGGGTCGCCACCGCCCGCCCCTCTCAGTTGGCGAGGTGTCGGCGGTCTTCCACCGACACCTCCACGTCCACCGGTGTCATCAAGTACACCTGGTGGGTGACCTTCTCCATCTGGCCCTCTCCGCCATAACAGACCCCGCTGGCGAAGTCGATGATCCGCCGAGACAGGTCAGCATCTACGCCCTGGAGGTTTACGATCACTGGCTGCTTGGCGATGAAGCGGTCGGCCATTTCCTGGACGTCGTTAAACGACGACGGCGAGACGGTGACGGGCTTGGCCGTGGCCGCCGCCTTCAGGGGCCGAACTGTTCCTGTCGGTTCGGCCGGGATGGCTCGAACTGTGTTCGATGGTGCAACCTTGGTCAAGAGGGGGCCGACCGTTCCGCTGGTCTCGGCGGCTGCACGAGCCTCGGCGAACTCGGTGGACGACAGCGGTCCACGGAGGACCGGTTCGTCGCCGTAATCCTCATATGCCTCGTCGGGCCCGAGGCCCAGCCACATCATGAGCTTTTTCATCTGCACCCGATCGTCCGGCGCCGCCACCGACCAACTGTCGGCGATGGCTCCGAGCGTACTGGCCCGATCCGAGCCGATGAGGACACCAGCGGTCCCCAGTCAGCGCCCACCCCGAGGAGGACGGTCTCCGAAAAGTGCCCGACCGACCCGAACCAGAGTCGAGCCGCTCGCCACGGCCTGTTCGAGGTCTTCGGTCATCCCCATCGAGCGCTCTACGAGACCCAGTGCGTCGGCCAGGTCAGCCACCACCCGGAAGGCCCGACCGGTGGCCGCGGTATCGCCCTGGGCGCCGACCGTCATCAGGCCGTCGACCTGAAGCCCTGCATCCAGGGCCTGCCCGACCAGGTCCTCCACGGCGCCGGGCGGGCAGCCTCCCTTGCCGGGAAGGCCGAGCGGATCGACCTGCACCATGATCCGGTCTCCCGGAGCTCGTCGGGCGATCTCGGACACCAGGGTCGGCCGATCCACGGTCTGCCAGACCGCCACCCGTCCGGCCAGGCGTCGAACCTTATTGCGCTGGACGCTACCGATGACGTGCCACGCCACGTCCCAGCCAGCCAGGGCGTCGTCCTTGGCCAGGATCTCCTGGGCGTAATTCTCCCCCACCGCGCTGTGTCCAGCGGCCAACACCGCTTCCACAGCCTCCGGTCCGAATGCCTTGGTCACCGGGAGGAGGCGGGTCCGTCCGCCGCTTAGGTTGGCCAGCCGTTCCTCGAGGTCATGGATACGGTCGGCAACCGCTGTTGGGTCGATCGAAGGACCGCTCACCGTGCCTCCTCCAGAACGACCACCATGGCCTGGCGACAGGCGGTCCCGGTTCCCCGGTAGGACCAATAACGGTCATCGCACGACGTACAGGTGCCGTCGGCTATCGCCACTGGGATCGACAGGCCGTCAAGCACCGCCCGGACTCCTGCCGCCAGATCGGCGGCCGGCTGACCGTCGCTCGTCCGGGACCGAACAGATGGTCCAAGCCGATCCACAAGGTTCTGGAGGTCATCCTGCCCGAACTCATAGCAGCAGGCACCGATGTGTGGGCCTACGACGGCCTCCACTGCCCTACCTCCCCGGGCCCGGACCGCCTCGGCGGTCTGTTCCAGGACGCCGTCGGCCAGGCCCCTCCAACCCGCGTGTGCAATGGCCACCACCCCGGTGGGCGAGATAAGGGCCACCGGTACACAGTCCGCCACCTGGACGGACAAAGGGGCAACGGTTGTCGCCGTTACGAGGGCATCGGCCGACCTACCGGAACCCGCACCGGGTTCGGACACGTCGACCACTGTGGTTCCGTGGACCTGGTGAAGCCACGCCCACGGGCCAGCCACGACCGCCTTACGGCGGAAGGTCAGTACATCCTCCGGGCCGCCGACGGCCAGATCGCCGTCGGCGGCCTCGGACATGACGACCCGGGCCGTTTGGCCCGACGGGAGACTCCGTCGGACCAGTTCCCGGGCCATCGGCCCCTACCTGAGAAAGCTCGGTACGTCCAGGTCGTCGCCGCCATCGGCGAACACGTCGCTGATGGCGTCGGAACCGGGGATCGGGTTAACCGGTGCAGCGGACGGGCGATCGCCATCCCACCGGTCGAAGCCAGCGGCGATCACCGTCACCCGTACGGTGCTGCCCATCTCGTCGTCAACCACAGTCCCGAAGATGATGTTGGCGTCGGGGTGGGCCACGCCGTGGACCACGCTGGCCGCCTCGTTGACCTCAAACAGGCCGAGGTCACGTGGACCGGAGATGTTCAGGAGAATCCCGCGAGCACCCTCAATCGAAGCTTCCAGTAGTGCGCTTGAGATGGCCTTGCGGGCCGCGTTCAGGGCCCTGCCATCGCCGGTGGCTTCTCCCACACCCATCAGGGCTGACCCGGCGTCCTTCATGACCATCTTCACGTCGGCGAAGTCGGTGTTGATCAGGCCGGGAGTGGTGATCAGCGTCGTGATTCCCTGGACGCCCTGGAGAAGGATCTCGTCGGCAGTGTCGAAAGCGTTCAGCAGTGGTGTCGACTCGTCAGAGATGTCGAGAAGCCGATCGTTGGGGATGACTATCTGTGTATCGACCTTGTCCTTGAGGTGAACGATGCCTTGCTCTGCCTGTACGGAGCGCCGACGGCCCTCGAAACCGAATGGCCGTGTCACCACACCGATTGTCAGGGCACCGGCAGCCTTCGCCACCTCGGCCACGATGGGGGCTCCACCGGTTCCGGTGCCTCCACCCTCGCCCGCCGTGATGAAGACCATGTCGGCGCCCTCTAGCGCTTCCTCGATCTCTGCCCGGTGCTCCTCAGCAGCCTGGCGTCCGATCTCTGGGTCACTCCCGGCGCCGAGACCCCGGGTGAGATTTCTCCCGATATCTAACTTCACGTCAGCGTCACTCATAAGAAGTGCCTGGGCGTCGGTATTCACGGCGACAAACTCGACCCCCTTCAGGCCGGCATCGATCATTCGGTTGATGGCGTTCACGCCGCCACCACCGATGCCGACGACCTTGATCACGGCCAAGTAGTTCTGTGGGTTCCCCACCATCAGTGTCGTCCTGTTTCCTCGTGGTCCGGAGACGGGTTGATCCCGTACCCTAAAGTAAAGGTTGAGGGTTTGGTCCTCGACCTCGTTCAGTGGTCAGAAGACTACGAGTGGTGGTCGTTCATCGTCAACCCGGCGGGGAAACTCCTCGTGATCCAGCGCGTGGTGCGACAACGCTCCTTAGCCGCAGCGAACTTCGTCTCGTCGGACCACCGGGTTCTCATGGATCGACACGTCGATCGACACCACACACCCAAGTACCACTCGAGACAAGATGGTTGTAAGCGACCGCATCTCGTCCCGGTAGTCGTCGCCCCGACCTAGGTCAGCGTCCACCCCACCGACCAGTTCAGCGCGGACACCGCTTCCCGCTGGAACCAACGCCACGATCCACGCCCTTAAGTCGGCCGTCACCGCCGAGGCTGCCTCAAGCAAAGGGCCGATCCCCGTCACCCGGGTGCCCTCCGCCCCCAACCGATCCACCCGAATAGTCGGCAGATCAGCTTCTGGAATCACTGGAGTCTCCAGGACCGTGGCCGAACCGTCCAGCAATGCCCATCGCCCCGTCGGGTCCACCGCATTGACCACCGCCTGACGCTCCACGAACCAGATCCGCACTGTGCCCGGCCAGTCACGCACCACCTTGGCCTCGGCCACCCAGGGAAGGGTGGCCACGCGATGGGCCGCTACTTCCGATGACACGTCGACCATGGGCTCACCCGTCCGGATTCCGCTCACCTCGACGACCAACAGCCGGTCCAGCCGGTCACCTACGCCGTCGACCAGCACTTCGTCCACGTCCAGGAGGACGGACCGGGTCGCTGCGAACGCTCCGACAGTCAGGACGACCAGGGCCAGCAGGGACCACACCCACCAGAGGCGCCGAACCGCTGGCTGTTCCTCGACGGACTCAGCCTCCACTTTGTCCGGAGAGCCCGGCTCATCGGTGGGGCTGGCTGGCGGATGGTCGTCCATCAGGGCTGACCGGCAAAGCCGACAATCATCGTTTCGGCTTCTAACCGGATGCCGTGCACCTCGATCACCCGACGGGCCACCACGTCCATCAGGGCCACCACGTCGTCGGCCGATCCACCCTCGTCCACCTGGATGAAGTTGGCGTGGCGTTCCGATACCGATGCCGAACCGAACCGCCAACCCTTCAGGCCGGCCTCGTCGATCAACCGGCCCGCCGAGTCACCAACCGGGTTGGTGAACACTGATCCAGCGTTCTGCCCTCCGGGCTGGTTCTCGCGTCTCCAGCGCACTACATCGGCGAGCCTCTCCTCACCGGAGGCCGTGTCCCCAACCGTCAGAGCGATGGTGGCTTCCACGACAACCTCAGCCTGCTCAATGGACGACGACCGGTAGCCCAGCGACAGATCCGCGACGGTCCGACGTCGCCCCTCCCCCGTCGCCAGGTCCACAGTGTCCGCCGACACGAGGCTCGACGCCATGTCCGACCCATGACCCCCGGCATTCATCCGGACCGCTCCACCCAACGAACCCGGTACGCCCACCGCCCACTCGAAGCCAGTGAGGGATTGGGCCACCGTCCAACGGGCAAGGACTGGCAGGCTCACCCCAGCGCCTGCCACCACCGTGGTCTCATCCGCTCGAACCTTCTCGAAGGCCTGGCCCAACTGCAAGGCCAGCCCACCGAATCCGGCGTCGGCCACAAGCAGGTTGGAGCCCCGACCCACGACCAGGACCGGAATGCCGGCCGAGGCCACGCCGGCAGCCACCGCCTCCAACTCCGATCGGTCGACCGGTCGAACAAAGCGCGCTGCGCGACCTCCCGCCCGGTAGGTGGTCATGGGGCCAATCGGATGATCCACCAGGATCCCCCCGGCCAGCTCCACCCCCACCATGGCCTGGTCGAACCTCACTACCGCTTCGAGGTCAGGAGTCATAAAGGCGCTGCCTGAGGTCGTCGGGAACCGCGGTCAGGTCCCCGGCGCCCATGGTCAGGCAGAGGTCCCCCTCCCGGAGTTCTCCCACCAAGGCGTCAAGTAGGTCTTCGCGTCGCTCCACGTACCTCACATCACTCCCAGGGCGGTCGCGCAGAACGGCGTCGACAATCAGGCGCCCGGACACCCCCGGCCGTGGAGCCTCGCCGGATGGGTAGACGTCAGTCACGAAAATGACGTCCGAGCCGTCAAACGCCCCTCCGAACGAGGACCACAGGGACTCGGTCCGCGAATACCTGTGGGGCTGGAATACCGAGACTATTCGGCCAAACCCTCCCGCCCGGGACGCCTCCACAGTCGCCGCCACCTCGGTGGGCAGGTGGGCGTAGTCATCAACGAGTACCACGCCGCCTGCCCGTCCCCGGTGCTCGAAGCGTCGAGCCACCCCGCCGAACCGAGCCAGGGCGCCGACCACTGCTTCCGGATCGGCACCTACGTGACGAGCGGCCGCAGCGGCTGTCGCTGCGTTGCGGGCGTTGTGAAGGCCGGGAACTGGCAGGACAATTTCCAGCGATCCTCCTACAGGATCCGACAGGCTGAAGCGGACCCCCTCCCACGACTCTTCCACTGCCGAGATGACCCAGTCGGCACCATCGGCTGTCCCCACCGTCTCGGCGCCGTGCCGACCAGCAAGAGCCGCCCCCTCCTGGTCGTCTGAACCGACCACCACCGGACCGTCCACGGCATCCACGAACCGGTCGAAGGCCTCCACAAGAGATTGGAAGCCGCCGTGGTGCTCTAGGTGGTCGGGCTCCAGGTTGGTAACTACCCCGTACTGAGTAGAGAGTTCTAGAAAGGAGCTGTCGCTCTCATCGGCCTCCACCACGAACAGCTCGCCTTCGTCCCACGCCGCTCCGGTGCCAATTTCGTTGACGTCGCCTCCGATCACGAACGACGGTCGTAGCCCGGCTTCTCTTAGCACTAAGGCCAGCATCGACGAGGTAGTCGTTTTGCCGTGGGTCCCGGCCACGGCCACGGTGTCCCGGAGGGTGCTCACAGCACCCAGCACTTCGGCTCGACTGAGGAGAGGGAGGCCGCGCTCAACGGCCTTTCGGCACTCCGGGTTGGTGTCGGGCACCGCTGTAGAACGGGTCACGAACGCTACGTCGCCCAAGTTGTCCGCCGCGTGCCCGACCCGTACGTCTACCCCTAGGGCGGAGAGTCGATCGAGGCCCGAGGAGGCCTTCAGGTCGGACCCGCTCACCGAGTGACCCATGGTCGCCAGCACCTCGGCGATGGCACTCATCCCGGCTCCGCCCACACCAATCACATGCACGCTCGTCGGCCGCGAGAGGTCAGGGACCCAGTCAGCCATAAGGCTCATCCTCTCGCCGGGAGGCCGCGTGGTGGGCGATGATTCCCGCTACCCGTTCGGCGGCATCGGGCTTCGACGCCGCCGAGGCCGCTATCGACATGGCCCGGCGCCTCCCCGGGTCGGCCAGCAGCGAGGCCACCAGGTTCCCCAAGTCTCCTTCCTTGAGGCGGTCGTCTTCAAAGAAGACCCCGCCCCCAGCATCAGCGTGCTGCCGGGCGTTGGCCGTCTGGTGGTCGCCGGGAGCCCCTGGGAGGGGCACCAACACCGC
Organism: Acidimicrobiales bacterium; assembly: GCA_022452035.1. Taxonomy (NCBI): domain Bacteria; kingdom Bacillati; phylum Actinomycetota; class Acidimicrobiia; order Acidimicrobiales; species Acidimicrobiales bacterium. The sequence goes on from JAKURV010000015.1 coordinate 19,969, forward strand.
CGGCACCCCGAGGACGGCCAACTCGGCCACCGTGGTAGCTCCTGAACGGCAGACGACCAGGTCGGCGGCGGCCAGGACGGTTGGTAGGTCGTGCTCGTAGTCCACCGGCCGGTAGTCCACCCCGGTGGGGTACTCCGAAGCCTGCTCCCCGGCCAACCAGCCTCGGGGACCCACGACGTGTCGGATGACCACGGCGCCACTGGTCCAGCCCTCCACCAGGTCAACTACGGCACGGTTGAGTCGCCGCGCCCCCAACGAACCCCCGAAAGCGACTACCAGAGGGCGGTCATCCAGCCCAAGGGAACGACGGGCCTCCTCGCTCTGACCCACCAAGGATCGGACCTCAGACCGAACCGGATTGCCGGTGAGTTCGGCGCGGGGCAGGTCGGTGTTGGGGAAGGAGATCGCACAGGCTCGGGCGAATCGCCCAAGCAGGCGGTTCGCCGCTCCGGGTACCGCGTTCTGTTCGGCGACCACTAGGGGGATCCGTAACAGGACCGCCGCTACCCCACAGGGAACGCTGGCGTAGCCGCCAAGCGAGACGACGACCCGGGGCCTGTGGCGGGCCAGCAGCAGGACAGCGCGGAACATTCCGACCAGCAGCCCCAGCACCGCCACCACGTTGGCCGGGGTAAACCGGCGTCGAATTCCTCGACCAGGCAGCACGGTCAGGCCGAAGCCCGCCGCCGGTACCAGATCCACCTCGATGCCACGACGGCTTCCGACCATGTGGACCTCGTGTCGTCCGGCTGCCACGCCGGTGGAGACCAGCGCCTCGGCGACGGCGAGCCCGGGCAGGACGTGGCCGGCCGTCCCGCCTCCCGCCACTACAAACCCCCCACGACAGATCCCTTGCGGCCGAAGCTCCGGTTCTGGACTCATGGCGTCTGGCGAGCGATGTTCAGCAAGATCCCGAACGCCGTGAGACTCAGAATGGTGGAACTGCCGCCATAGGACACAAATGGGAGAGGTACTCCGGTGATGGGGAGAAGGCCGAGGACGGCACCGATGTTCACGAAGGCCTGGATAAGGATCCAAGAGGTGATCCCGGCCGCCAACAGCTGTCCGAAGCGGTCTGGGGCTCGCAGCGCCGTGGAGAGACCCATCACGCCGAGGACTAGGTAGGCCAGGATCACTGCCATAGCAGCGAGAAACCCGAGCTCCTCGGCCACGATGGCGAAGATGAAGTCGGTTTGGGCGAAGGGCAGGAAGCCCCATTTGGCCCGGCTGGCGCCAAGACCCGCCCCCCAGAGGCCCCCACTGGAGATGGCCACTCCGGCCTGGATGGTCTGCCAACCCGTGTTCAGAGGATCATTCCAGGGATCAAAGAGGGAGAACAGTCGGTCCCGCCGGTAGCTGGCACTCATGCTCATCCCGGCCACCAGCCCTAGGCCCACTGTGCCGGTCACGAGCAAGGCGTCCAACCGAAGGCCGGCGAAGAACAGGAGCGACGCCACGATGGCAGCCAGGACCACCGTCGTTCCAAGGTCTGGTTCGAGGAAGACGAGGCCGCCAACACCCATCAGTACGACGAGCATGGGCCACAGTGTCAGGCGGGTGGACCCTGACGACCGGTTCGCCAGCAGGTTGGCCCCGAACACGATGACGGCCAACTTGGCGAACTCCGACGGCTGGAAGGTGACGTCCCGAACACCAAGCCACCGGGCCGAACCGTTGACCCGGGTACCCACCCCGGGGATCAGGACCAACACCAGCAGCACCACAGCCAGGATGAGTCCGGGTCGGGCTAGGTGGCGTAGGCGGCGGTAGTCGAACCGCAGGGCAGTAAACAGACCGGCTAGCCCAAGGGCCACCCATACCACCTGGCGGCGCAGGTGGTACCAGGCGTCGTCGTAGTCCCGAAGGTCCGAAACCGACGAGGACGAGAGGACCATGACCATGCCCAAGAGGCCCAGGAGCATGGCCGTCGACCAGAGAACCAGGAACCGGACCGAGCGCCCGGAACCGGCACGAACAGGCCCCGTCGGCCTGGAGGTAGCCCGGTCGGCGGCCACCTTTTCCCGCGCCGCACTCACCGCCCTACCGTCCCTGCCAGGGCACCGACCAGTCGCTGGAAGTCCCGGCCCCTTTCGTCGTACGAGCCGTACCAGTCGAAAGAGGAGCAGCCCGGTGAAAGCAGCACGGTTCCCGTCCCATCTGCCAACCGATGAGCTAGGGAAACCGCCTCGTCCATGCTCTCCGCGGTCACCACCGGACAGCGGCCCTCGTAGACGACCACCACGGCGCCGGCCGCCTCTCCGATGGCCACCACGGCTCGCGGACACCCCTCGGCCAGGGGTGCCAGGTCCAGTCCCTTATTTCGCCCTCCGGCGATAAGCACCGCCCCGGTGAGTCCAGCTAATGCGGCCAGGGTGGCGTGGGGTGTGGTGGCCTTGCTGTCGTCCACATAGCGGACCCCGGCCACCTCAGCCACGAAGGCCATTCGGTGGGCTAGACCCGTGAAGCCAGTCAACGACCCGGCACAGGCCTCCGTCGTGGCCCCAGCCCGGACGGCCAGCGCACAGGCCGCCTGAGCGTTCAGGAGGTCATGAGGCATGGTGCGCGGTAGGTCGGCCACTGCCACCACCTCATTCCCGTCCAACATCAAGCGTCCCCCTTCCACGCGGCAGTCAGCGTCGTCAGTCCCGAAGCCGGTGGCGCCCGGTGGAGCGTGGGCGGCCACCACGGGGTCAGCCAGATTGGCCACCGCGTCGGCCGGCGACCCGATCCCCTCCCATACCCGGGCTTTGGCCGCCTCGTAGGCCGCTAGGTCGGCGTGGACGTCCAGGTGGTCGGGGGCGAAGTTCAGCCACGCCGCCGGGGTGGCCCGGAAACGTTCAGCATGGCCCAGGCGAAACGAAGACGCCTCGACGACGAAGGCATCGGCCTCCGGATCTTCGATGGCCGCCACCAACGGGGTGTCGGTATTACCGGCCAGGACGACCCGTCGCCCCGAACGCTCGAGCATGTCGGCCACCAGGGTGACCACGGTGGTCTTGCCGTTCGTTCCCGTCACCGCGTACCGGGGTCGGTCGTCCCAACGGAAGGCCAGGTCCGACTCATCAAGCACAGCCACCCCAGCCGTCCGCGCCGCCGCGAAGACCGGGTGGCGGTCCGGCACACCGGGAGCTATCACCACTTCGTTGACCTGCCCCACCAGCTCAGGCCACGAGCCGGGTCGAGGCGCCTCCACTAACTCAATACCCAAGCGGACCGCACAGGCCCGGGCCTCGTCACCGGGAGCGTCGTCCACAGCCAGAGTGTCGATCTCGCGCCGGGCCAGCGCCTCCAGAGCGGCCCGGCCGGCCACGCCCAGCCCGAGAACCAGTACGCGGCTGCTCACTGGCCGATCATGCCGGTCACCCCAGTGGCGATGGAGTCGGCATAGAAAATACCAAGACCAACTGCCGTACACAGGCCGGACATGATCCAAAACCGGATGATGACAGTGGTCTCGGGAAGACCTCCCAACTCAAAGTGATGGTGGATCGGGGCCATGCGGAACACCCGACGCCCCCCGAACAGCCGGTAGCTACCAACCTGGAGGATGACAGAAACCGTCTCGACCACGAACAACCCGGCCACGACTGGAAGCAGCAGATGGGTGTTGGTGGCCAGAGCCAGGGCAGCCAGGCCGGTACCGATGGCCAGCGACCCCGTGTCTCCCATGAAGATCCGGGCCGGAGCGGCGTTCCACCACAGAAAGCCCAGGCAGCCCCCGGCCATCGCCGCGGCGACCACCGCCAGATCCAGGGCGTGGGCCACGTCGTAGGTCTCCGGATACCGGAACTGCCAAAACCCCACCACCGTGTAGGCACCGAAGCAGAACGTTCCAGCGCCAGCGGCCAGTCCGTCCAAGCCGTCCGTAAGGTTCACCGCGTTGGCTGAACCAGTAATGAGGAGGACGGCCCAGACCGCCCACAGGGCGGAACCCATCTCCAGGCCAGGCTGGTCGAACCGGGTGAACGAGAGCTGGGTGTGGGTCGGCGCATGCTCCAGCATCAGAACCGCGAACGCGGCCGCCACCCCGAGGAGCCCGAGCATCTTGGCCCGCTTACTGAGCCCCAAGCTGCGCTCACGAACGACCTTGATCCAGTCATCTACCAGGCCAACAGCACCCGCCCCGATGATGGCCAGCATCACGAAGATCCCGCTCCGCGTATAGATCCCCCGGTAGAGGTCGCTGAGGACGTAGCCCAAAAACGCCCCGCCAACGATGGCAAGGCCGCCCATGGTGGGGGTCCCCGCCTTGGTGGCGTGGCCCTCGGGGCCATCGTCGCGGATGGGCTGGCCTATCCGGAGTCGGGTTAGCCACCCGATCAATAGCCGAGTACCGAGTAGGGCGGTGGCCATAGCGATCGCCGCCGCCAGGAGTAGCCGGATCATCCGTCACCCCGGCCCACGGCGAGCACGTCCCACTCCTCTCGGGCGACGATCCGGTCGTCGAACGAGATCCTCTCGTCGCCCAGCTCCTGAACGTCCTCGTGTCCCCGACCGGCTAGGAGTACCAGGTCCGTGCGGCCGGCTAGCCCCAGGGCTCCGGAGATGGCCCGGCGTCGGTCTGGTTCAACGAGGGTTGGCGGGCGTTCCATCCCTGTAAGGATGTCCGCGATCACCCCCTCGGGTGGTTCACCCCGCGGGTTATCCGAGGTCACGACGACCTGGTCGGCCCCGTTCTCAGCCACCCGGCCCATCTCTGGCCGCTTACCCCTGTCCCGGTCACCACCACAGCCGAAGACCACCAGGACATTGCCCGTCGTCATCTCGCGGGCCGTGGCCAGTGCATGGGTGAGGGCGTCGGGCGTGTGGGCGTAGTCCACGACCACCTGGGGTCCACCTTCCAGGGCCACCAACTCGAACCGGCCGGGAATCGGACGGGCGGCAGCCAGCCCCTCGACCACCGTGTCCTCATGGATGCCCAACACGGCGGATAGCTCGGCGGCCACCAGGGCGTTAGCCACGGTAAATCGACCACCGGTGTTCACCATGATCGTCCGGCTCCGCCAGCCGAAACGAACTCCATCCGGGCCCACCACCACATCCGAAGGCTCTCCGACCTCGACCACCGTCATCGCAGCTTCCCGGGCCCGATCGGCCATCCGGCGTCCCGCCTGGCCAGTGATGGCCACCACTGCATGGTCAGCGAAGGTCCCGTTGAACAGTCGCGCCTTGGCAACCTCGTAATCGTCCATCGATTCGTGGTAGTCCAAGTGATCCCGGCTGAGGTTGGTGAAGGCCACGGCAGTGAAGGTCGTCCCGTCGACCCGGTGTTGCGACAGGGCGTGGGAGGAAACCTCGATAGCTGCCGCATCAACGCCCGTCGCCACCCAGGAGCGCAGGAGGGGCTGAAGGTCGGTGGCTTCCGGGGTCGTGCGGCCACCGGACAGAGTTCCGTGGGTCGCCGTGGTCCGGCCAGCACATTCGAGGACGGCGTCCAGGAGGTGGACCACGCTGGTCTTACCGTTCGTCCCGGTGACTCCGACCAGGTCGAGGTCACGAGAGGGCCATCCCTCAGCCGCCGCCACTAGGTGAGGCATGGCTCTCCGGACCGAATTGACGATGACCACGGGCACCGGGAGGTCCAACGGCCGCTCGGCAAGCACGGCCGCCGCTCCCGCCGTCACCGCTCCCTCGGCAAAGTCGTGTCCGTCGTGGGTGTCACCGGGTACACAGCAGAAGAGGTCGCCAGCGACCACGACACGCGAGTCGTGTGCGACGCGGTCCACTTCGGGGCCTCCGCCCTCTACCGGATCGTCGAGCCCGGCCGAGCGGAGCAGCGCCTCCAGGCGCACCTCAGCCTCCGGTCGTGGCCCCGGCGGCCTCAAGACGGGCTGCCTCGGCCGCTTCGACGAGGATTCGGTTGCGGGCCGGAGTCATGGCCATCACGCGACCAGCATGGTCCAAGCCGACCCGCTCGTCGACCGACGGAATTCGCAGTTGGCGAACTGCGAACCGGGCGAACTCGGCGAACACTGGGGCCGCCGCCCGCCCTCCCGAGTAGCTGTGCGCAGCCGGCTCGTCGACAACCACCAGCACTGCCAGCCGGGGTGCCTCTGCTGGGAGGAAGCCGGCGAAGCTGGCTACGTAGGTCCGGTCACCTTTGCTGCCGTATCCCCCAGACGAATGTGGTTTCCATGCCGTACCGGTTTTGCCGGCGACGCGATAGCCGGTCACTTGGGCCCTCGTCCCGGTACCCGACTCCACCACCTGCTCCATCATGGCCACCACCTCGGAGGCGACGGCAGCCGGTACGACAGTCATCGATGGCCGAACACGACGGGGGCTGAACACCCCACCATCGTCTCGCGTTCCGAGCACCAAGGTGGGCGCGGGCCTGATTCCGCCGTTGGCCAGGGTGGCGTAGGCGGTCAGCATCTGGAGCGGGGTGACGGCCACCCCCTGGCCGATTGCGATGGTGGGCAGCGACGTACCGGACCAGCGCCCCACCGGTTCCAGGATTCCCCGGGCCTCCCCTGGGAAATCCAGGTCGGTCACCGACCCCAGTCCGAACTCCCGAAACTCTTCGTGGAGAGCCTCCGGACCTAGGTCCTGAGCCCACAGGATGGTGCCCACGTTGGAGGATCGACGGACAATGTCGGCCACCGTGAGTTCCTCGGGGTCGTGTGCTGGGGTGTCCTTAAAGGTGGCGTCGTGGACCTCCAGGCGTCCCGGTACCTCGCGTACGGTCGCGGGGGCGGCTACTGCCCCGTTCAGGATGGCCGAGAAGGTCAGGGGCTTGATGATGGAGCCCGGCTCGTAGGTCCAGGTGACGGCCCTGTGTTCGCTGGAGATTCCGACCCGACCGTCCTCGTCTCTCCGGACTGTGGTCGAGGCCAGGATCTGCCCGGTCGCCGGGTCCATAGCCACCAGGACTCCACCCTCGGCGTCGGCCCGCTCCACCCCCTCAATCAGCAGCCTCTCCGCCTCAAACTGGAGGGCCCGATCCAAGGTCAGGACCAGGGTTCGTCCGTGGGCGGCAGGCTCCACCGAATACTCGCCACCCGGGATGGAGACGCCCTGGAGTCCCCTCTCCACGATCTTTTCGCCATCGGTTCCCGACAGGAGACTGTCGTAAACCAGCTCCATGCCGCTAATGCCCTTGGCGTCGATGTCCGTCCGACCCAGGACGGCCAGAGCCGAGTCGCCACCCGGCCGGACCCGCGCTCGTTCCTCGTCGAAGTAAACGCCGGTCACGCCCAACCGAAGGGTCGCTGCGGCCACCTCGTCGGAGACCTGGCGTCCCAACCAGACGAACTGAGAATCCCTGGATAGCCGCTCCTCGAGCAGCGACACGTCGGCGTCCAGAATGCCGGACAGCGTCCGCGCTGCCCTGACCGGGTCCTCCACCTGGAGGGGGTTGGCCCACACTGACGTGCGAGGCACCGAGAGGACGAGATCAACGCCGTTACGGTCCACAATGGCACCCCGGGCCGCTTGGAGAGCAACGGTCTTGATGCGCTGCATCTCGCCGTGAGCCACGAATCGGTCTGGATCGAGGAGCTGCAGGGTGGCCAGGCGCCACCCGAAGAGGCCGGCTATCCCCGCTAAGAGGACACCGACCAGGACCGCTCGACGCCTGAAACGCTGGTAGGTGTCGTACCGGGGAACGTCGATCCCCGCTCCACGCCCACGGGCCGCCAACCCGTCGGGCTGTCGGCTCACCGGGTCGATCCGGAGAAGGGGTCGCCCTCGGGAGCCGCGAGGATGGTCAGCCGGTCGTCGAAAGCCGCCGACGCTAGGTACACGCGGGCCGGCGGGAACACCATGCCTAATCGCCCGTTGGCGACTTCGAGGATCCGACTCGGGCTCTCCAGGCGGGCCACCTCCGCCCGGAGGACTTGGGCCCGTTCGTGGCCGTTCTCCAGTCGTCGCTGGAGGCGATCAAACTCAAACTGTCCGCTGACCACAATGCTGTGAAAAGCCGCCAGGGCCAGCAGGGTGGCGAAAAACCCGACCACGGCCAGCGCTCCGAAGACCCCGACGGCTGGTCCGGTGACCGTCCGTGCCGACGGCCCGGAAACCCGGCGGTCGGTCGTGGTTCGGGGCAGGCGTGCCGGGCTAAGGACGGCAGTCATCGGCGCTCTAGCACTCGGAGGCGTGCGCTGGCAGCCCGCGGGTTATCTCGGGCCTCGTCCTCCGACGGGACACGGCCGGCCCGTCGGGGTAGCACCACGAGGGGGGTCGCCCCACAAGTACACGGCAGCCGACGCGGACAGTTACAGCCGCCAGTGGCTGCCCGGTCGAAACAGTGCTTCACGATACGGTCCTCGCCGGAGTGGTACGACAGAACGGCTCCCCGACCGCTCGGGACCAGCCGTCGGACCGCCTCGTCTAGGGCGGCGCCCAACTGATCCAGTTCGGCGTTCACCTCGATGCGGATGGCCTGGAAGGTGCGCTTCGCTGGGTGCCCACCACGGCGACGCGTCGCGGCGGGAATGGCGTCACGAACGACTTCGGCAAGATGGGCTGTGTCCAACACCGGGCGGGCGGCCACGACAGCACGGGCAATGCGCCGGGCATGGCGCTCGTCGGCATAATCAACGAGCAGGCGGGCTAGGGAACGCTCGTCGTAGCCGTTCACGACGTCGGCCGCCGTCACGGCCTGGCGACGATCCATGCGCATATCCAGCGGTCCCGCCTCCCGGTAGCTAAATCCCCGCTCAACCCGGTCAAGTTGCGGGGAGGAGACGCCCAGGTCAAACAGGAAGCCGGCCAGGTGGGTGACGCCAGCACTGTCCAGCACGGAGCCAAGGTCCATGAAGGCGGCCCGGTGCAGCTCGACCCGGTCACCGAATGGGGCCAGCCGGGAGGTGCTCGCCACCAGCGCCTGGTCATCGCGGTCAAGCCCGAGAACCCGGAGGTCGCCTCTCGTTGCCAGTACGGCTTCGGCGTGACCTCCGCCGCCTACCGTGGCGTCCAGTACCACACCGGACGGCGCGTCTGCCAGAGCTTCCAGGACCTCGGCCACCATGACCGGCCGATGCTCGAAGCCAGCGGGCTGCTCCCCGTTGTCCTCCCCGCCTCGTTTCACCATCGTTCGGTCCGCCGATCCGTGGACCTCGACGAAGCCGGTCCCGATGGCCCGTCCCTCGACCGTCCCCCGATCTGCTGGCGCACGTCGGGATGTCTCCCCGAATCGGGCTGGATGGCAAGCGGGCGGAGTAGGGGCCTCCCATCCTGCGGACCGGGGGACGGTCCAGGGACGAACCGGTCGGTGACCGGTCGTCGTGGTCTGTGGTTGTCGTGGTGCGTACTTCCTCTCGGCCCAAATTCCGTGGGTTAGATCCCGCCGGTCATCCCCATGGCCTCGGCCACCAGACGATCTAGGTCCGGTGCCATGTCCGCCCAGGTAATGGGGTTCCAGATCTCGATCCGGTCGATGGCCCCGCAGACCACCACCTCGTGTTCCAAGCGGGCGAAAGCGCGCAACTTCTCGGGGAGCATCACCCGTCCCTGGGCGTCGGGACTGACCTCCACGGAGCCAGACGAGACGCCGCGGCGCACGTTGGGCTCCAGCTCGCCGGAACGGATCTTTTCCTCGACGCTGGCCACCATCGAGTCGAAGCGCTCCGAGGGCCAAAGGGAAATACAGCCGTCGCCCGGGGAGAGATAGACCACACCGGAGAAGTGGCTCCGGAATCTGGCCGGGAGGACCAGGCGGCCCTTGTCGTCCAGCGAACGCTCGTGGGTTCCCACAATTGCCATGTCCGGTCCCTCCTTCCCTCTCGTCGCTCTGGCCGGACCGATGCGACCGACCGGGGTATAACGTTGTCCCGATTTCCCACATCGCTGACATTATCTGCCATTATATCCCACTTTCTCCCACCAATACAAGGGCGGGCTCCACCCGGCGGAACGTGGGGTTGGAGCTGTCGGCGGGGTACCGGGAACCGGAAGATTTGATCGTTAGGAGGCCTGGGCACCGAAGCGATCCGGTGGGATGGGCTCGGGTGGATCAGGGAAGGTGCGACACAAGGGACTCGACGAGTTCGTCCGGATCCACCCCCACCGGGGTAGCCGCGGCCGCCAGGTCCCGAAGGGCCTCGTCGGTGGGCGTCAGCCCCAGAAGGTCCACCAGGACGTCCGTCGGCCACGCCAGGAGCGCCGTGCACTGGAACCGCGCCCCAAACCGGTCCCTCCGCTGGGAGATACCGACCACCTTGCGGCCGTCCACCAGGACCTCACCGGGCCCTCGGCCGGCGAAGCACACCAGGCCGCCCCACCGGCCCTCATTCAGGGCGCCTCGATGGACCGTCCCGCTAACGCCCAGGTCGGCAAGCGCCGCTCGCCAGACCTCACCCACCCACCAGGCCGACCGACCTACATCGTCATCCCACAACCGGTCCCCTCGGGGCACCAAGAGATCGACCCAGACCACCTCGCCGGGTCGAAGAAGGACCGCTCCCCCACCCGACCGCCGCCGGACCACATCGACACCACCGCGGACAACCACGTCACGCTGGGCGGCACCCAACACCATCGTCGGATGGTCCACCTGATGGACAAGTACAGCCCGACCGTCGATCGGGTCGAGGAGTTCATGGCGTTCGGCCACGGTCCCGGTTGGCCATCGGACGTCCCACGATGACTGGGCAGTTCCGCTCACGGTTGGTCAGCCATCCTCCCGGTGGCCGACGGGTGCCGCGTCCGGAAATCTCCGGACCCACGACAACCACACCACCACGTCACCCGCCGTGGGGGGGGCCTCCGGATCGCCGTACTGGGTAATAACCCGGAAGCGGGCGTAAGGGGCCGCAGGGACGGGGAGGAACGGTGGGCGCCGCCACCACCCCCGACCGGCCAGCCGGACGGTCTGGCGGACGGCCACCGACCAGAGCCACGGCCTAACAGCAACGGCCACAGCCACCCGAACCATCCATCCGTTCACGACGTGCCCTCCACGCCGGTCCCCTCCGGCCTCCGGCGGACGTGGTGCCACAAGGCTGCCGCTCCGACCAGCGGCCCGTCGGCGCCCAGCCCGGCTGGCACGATCTTCGCACCTCGTGTGAATTCCAGCCCACACTCCCGATCCAGGCGCTCCTGGGCCGCTTCGAAAAACGGAGCACCAAAGCCCAGGGCAACCGAGCCAGCCACCACGACCAGGGGGATATCGAGCAGGTTGACCACGGTGGCCACCGCCCGCCCGACTAGGTCTCCAGTCCGACGCCGGACCTCCAGGTCGGCCTCCGAAGCCGGCTGACCGGTCTCCCGTCGGATGGCTGGGCCGGAGGCCAGCGCCTCCAAGCACCCCCGACGCCCGCAGGCGCAATTCGGACCGTCTGGCTCCACCACCACGTGTCCGATGTGGCCAGCATTGCCCGCCGCTCCATCTAGGAGGCGGCCATCTACAACCAGCCCGCCACCCACTCCCGTAGACACCACCATGGCCAGATAGTCCCGTTCGCCGATCGCCGCCCCACACCACCCCTCTCCCAGGGCCAGGGCCTTGGCGTCGTTGTCCACCACCACCGGAAGGCCGGTGTGGTCTGCCAGACGCCCGGCAAGGGCGAAGTCCCGCCACTGCGGAATGTTCAGCGGTGACACCCGGTCCCCACCGGCCGACATTGGGCCTCCGCAGCCGACTCCGATTCCGGCCACTGATTCGGCATCCAGCAGCGGTTCAACAAGATCGGCCAAGGATCCAAAAAGCTCGTCGGCGTCCCGGCCTCCGGTGGGGACACGAGCCTGACTCCGGACCCGCCCATCTGGGTCGATGACGCCGGCAGCCAACTTCGTGCCTCCGACGTCTACGGCCAGGACACGTTCCCGGACCATGGTCCCGATCTGGTCGAACTCCCCTCCGGGGAAGGTCGCCTCAGGCCCGGCCGTGGTCGCCCCGACGGAATCGGTCGCGCATGCGCTCCCGGACCCGGGCGCCTGTACCACCAACAACCTCACGGATGCCCGCTGTCCGTCCCGAACCGGCCACAACTCGCAGTCCCGTCCGCCCCACCTGGCGGGCATTTCGCTCCAGGGCCAGGGAGGCGCCCAGCATCACCAGGAAGCCCACGAAGGCCAAGACGAAAGAGGTTGAGAGGGTCACGACCATCACCAGTACGCCGCCAACGAAGCCAACTACCGCCCACTTCATGCTGCGGAGGGGCTGCGTGAAGACCGTGGTTTCGCTCACCTCGCGTACGAGATCTGGGTCGGTCTCGGACAACCGCTCCTCGATCTCACTGAGGATCCTCTCCTCGTCCTCCGACAGTGGCACCCGGTCGTTCCTCGCCTCGACACCCGTTCTGGTCCCCTCCAGCATCGCACAGCGCGTCGCGAGCAACAACGCGCATACCGGGCCCACCGGTCCGGGCGACAACCCCTCCAAGCCTCCCTCAGCCGTCGGGACCCCACTGTCCGTCTCCTCGTTCTCGGGGCTGCAGCCCCTCAGGTCCGACGGTGGCCGCCGGACCGATCGAGGCTGTGCCAAACCGTTTCCGGATTTGTTCCACCGCCTCCTCGGCGTCTCTCCATCCCGGATCCTCAACGTCCTCAAGCCGAAGTTGGCGAACGGAAGCGTCCCGGAGGCCACTCATCGATACCCCCAGGAGGCGGAGGCCTGGCGACGTGTCCACGGTGTCGAGCAGGTTCATGGCTACCTCCAGGACCTCAACCACCAGGTCGGTGGCCTCCGAAAGGGTCTGCGATCGGCTGATCGTCGTGAAATCCGGATACCTAAGCTTCACGGTGACCGTGCGGCCAGCTACCCCGACCTCGCGGAGCCTCCGGCCCACCGCATCCACCATCCGGACCAGCTCCCGGTGAACCTCGTCGGGATCCACCAGGTCTCGGACGAAGGTCTCCTCGTGGCCAATCGATCGGGTCGGCTGGTCCGGGTCCACCGGTCGGTCATCGATCCCACGGGAAAGTCGCCAGAACTGGGTCCCGGCGGCCTGGCCTACAGCGGACACCAGGGTGTCTTCGGGGACCTGGCGCAGGTCGCTCACCGTGGCAACTCCGAGGCGCTGGAGGCGCTCGAGGGTCCGAGGCCCCACCCCCCAAACCGCCTCTACCGGCAGGGGGTCGAGGAACTCCCAGATGCTGTCGGCCGGAACCACGTGCACGCCGCTCCCGGGGACCGGTCCTGCAAGACCAGCAGATGGCTTGGCCTGTTCGCTGGCCAGTTTGGCCAGGAACTTGTTGGGGGCCACCCCCACGCTGCACGTCAGCTTCTCCTCAGTCAGGACGTCGGTTCGGATGGCCGCCGCCACGTCGGTCGGTGACCCGTGGAGGCGTTCCGACCCGGCCACGTCGAGAAACGCCTCGTCCAGCGACATCGGCTCAACAAGCGGCGTGTACCGCCGGAAGACCTCCATCACCCGGCGGCTTACTTCGCCGTAGTGCCGGTGGTCTCCCGGGAGGAAGGTCAGGTCCGGACACATTCGGCGGGCCCGCGTCGACGGCATCGCCGACCGCACGCCGAATGTCCGAGCCTCGTAGGAGGCGGCGGCAACCACCCCGCGGTCACCTTCCCCGCCGACCACCACCGGTCGTCCCCGGAGTTCCGGGCGGCGGACCAGCTCTACCGATACGAAGAAGGCGTCCATGTCGACATGCAGGATCGGCGTTCCCGATACCGGTGGGCGTCTTCGGTCAGCCATCGGGAGGATCCAGCCGCTCTACCGTTAGATCTCCGGGGTTTGATCCGCGGGCCACGTAAGAGAATTCGGGCACCTCCAACTCCCCGGCCTGGGAACCGGCCAACCATTCGGTCACCGGTTCGCTCACCCAGCGGGGGGCGGTGGCCAGTAGCAGTCCGGCTGCCTCGGCGTCCACGAAGCGGGCGTCTTCCACAATGTGGTCCGGGTCATCGAGCACCACCTCACCGGTCCAGGAGAGCGCTCGGTGTACGTCCACCCCCAGGACCATGTCGCGGTCCGGGAATTCAACCGATACGCGATAGAGGACCTCAGACCACCGCTCCACGATTAAGCCTGTTTCCTCGACCACCTCGCGGGACAAGGCAGCCAGGGGCTCCTCTCCCGGATCCACCACGCCGCCGGGCGGCGTCCACTCCAGGCGGCCGTTGCGACGACCGATCGTACGGTCAAAGGCACCTCGCCGATTAGCTACCAGTAGGACCGTCGACCGATCCACAAGCAGCCCACCAACCACCCGCCACCGTCGAGTCCGAGCCGCTGCCACCAGCGCAGTCTGACACCTTGGGCCGATCGCCCTCCCGGTGCCCCAGACGGCCAGCGGTAGCCTCCGACCTGTGACCACCGCCGAACCGAGCCCTCCGCCCACCACTACCGGTCCGGAGTCGGCCGCCCCGTCCGTGGCGGCCCGTATCGTCGCCGCCGTGGCCATCGGGTTGGCCGGTGCCTGCGGTGGTCTCGTGGGCTACGCGGTAACTGACCTCCAGTGCTCCGACGAATGCACCGTACTTGCCGGGTCTCTGGGCCTGTTGGGCGCCGTTCTGGCCGCCTTCGGGGTGGGCATCGTGGCCGTCCTGGCGCTGCGAGCCATGGCTGAGTGGAAGACCGGCCAGATCCAGCAGGCCGCCCGGGACCACTATCCCGTCGACTAATTCGACCACCCGGACTATGTCGGATCCCGCCGAGTTTCGCGACCTCGCCCTGAGCATCGCCCGAGAGGTAGTGCCGGAACTACGGAGACGGGCCGGCGGCGTAGACGTCTCAGCTACCAAGTCCACAGTCACCGACCTTGTCACCGAGGTTGACTGTTGGGCCGAGGAGCGAATCGTGGCCCGGATCCTTGACGCTCGGCCGGATGATGCCGTCCTAGCCGAGGAGGGCGCTGGGGTGGCCGGCACGTCGGGTGTCCGCTGGTTGGTGGACCCCATCGACGGGACCACCAACTTCGTTTACGGGCATCCCGGGTTCTCGGTGTCGATTGGCGTCGAGGTGGACAACCGTCCGGTGGCCGGTGTGGTCGTCGACCCCCTCTTGGGAGACGAGTTCTGTGCCGCTCACGGCCAGGGCGCGACCCGCAACGGTCGTCCGGTTCGGGTTAGTTCGGTTAGTGATCCAGCGGCCGCCCTGGTGGCCACCGGGTTTGCTTACGACTCGGAGCGACGACGACTACAGGCCGAGGCCCTGGTGACCATCCTTCCCCGGGTTCGCGACGTCCGGCGGGTCGGTGGAGCGGCCCTGGACCTGGCTTCGGTGTCCTGCGGTCGGGTGGACGCCTACTTCGAGTGGGGGCTCAGTCCGTGGGACTGTTCAGCGGGGTCTGTGCTGGTGACTGAGGCCGGTGGAGTGATCACGTTATTTAAGACAAGTACTTCCGCTCCTCCATTCCCAGTTGCAGTCACAGGGGAGGAGGCGTCAATGAACTGGTCGGATGACCTCGTCGTGATGGCCACCAACCGTGATCTGGCAACGCCGCTGACTGAACTCCTGCTTGAAGCCGGAGCCCTTTCGGGCCCTTAACTCAGGTCCTCACCTCCAGCCTCTGCCAGTAGGTGCGTAGTGCCACCTGCCCTGATGGGCCGTAGAGACCCCGGTGCGGGACAACAGCACCCCATATGGGGCACCATTTGGTAATGGGAACCCGCATCCTGACCGTCGAGGATGACGAGCGGATCCGCACCGCGGTGCGCATGGCCCTCGAGGAGGAGGGTTGGGACGTCGAGGAGACGGCCAGTGGAGAGGCCGCCCTAGACGCCTTCAACCGGACGCCGGCCGACGTGGTACTCATCGACATCATGCTTCCCGGCATCGACGGATTCGAGGTGTGCCGGAGTATCCGCCGGCTGGGAGACGTACCGATCGTGATGGTGACCGCCCGCTCCGACAGCCACGACGTGGTCGCGGGCCTGGAGGCGGGCGCCGACGACTACCTACGGAAGCCGTTCGACCCCAAGGAACTTTCGGCCCGCATCCGGGCCCTGCTGCGGCGGGCCCGACCCGACGAGGCCCGCCCAAGCCTCATCCAGGTCGACCAGTTGGAGATCCTCCCCGACGAGGGGGTGGTCCGCCAGAACGGAACCGAGGTTCACCTCACCCGTACCGAGTTCCGCCTTCTGGTGGAGTTGGCCTCCTCCTCCGGGCGAGTGCTAAGCCGGGAGGACCTGTTGGAACGGGTGTGGGGCTATGACTACTTCGGCGACGGTCGCCTGGTAGACGTTCACGTCCGCCGGCTCCGAACCAAGATCGAACCCGACGCGGCCAACCCCCGTTACGTAGTCACCGTGCGCGGCATGGGCTACAAGTTGCAGACCTAAAGCGGGGCCGACCCCGGATGAACGACACGGCCAGCAACCTCGGGCTCGGAGCCCGGATCTCCATGCTCTTCGCGGTCGGCGGGCTGCTGGTGTCCCTGGTGCTAGCGGCCGCCACCCTGCTCCTCACCCGTCAGCAGCTCCTCGATACACGAGAGCAGGCCGCGGCGGCCATGGCGATCAGCAACGCCACCCGGTTATCCAACCAGCTCACCCCCGACTCGACCATCGAGGACCTCCCCACCATCGCCGACTCCCTTACCCGGATCGAGGGCAGTCAGCGCATCATTCGACTCGGCGAGGCCTGGCTCCCGGCCCCCGAACTGGACCGTAACGACCTGCCGCCTTCCCTCGTCCAACTAATGGCCCGGAGGGAGGCAGGACAGATGCTGGCCACCGTCCGGGACAAACCCCACCTCGTGGTGGCCATCCCACTAGTCGCCTTCGACGCCGACTACTACGCGGTCCTAGACCTTGTGGAGGTGGAAAGGACCCTGGACTCCCTCCAGTTCGTCCTGTTGGGCGCCGGGGCGGCCACCACCCTGCTTGCCGCCCTGCTGGGCTCTTGGGTCAGCCAACGGGCGCTTAGCCCGCTCCGGCGGGTCCGGGGGGCCGCCGAGGCCATTGCCGGGGGGCGCTTGGACACCCGGCTGAGCCGCCAGGCCGACCCCGACCTGGACCGCCTTGCTGATTCGTTCAATGAGATGGCCCGGGCGCTGGAGGCTCGCATCCAACGCGACGCCCGGTTCGCGTCGGACGTCAGCCACGAACTTCGCAGCCCGCTAACCACGCTGATGGCCAGTGTTGGTGTTTTGAACGCGCGCCGTGACGAGCTCTCCGACCGCTCTCGTACCGCTCTGGACCTGCTGGTCGGTGACCTGGAACGTTTCAACCGGCTGGTCAACGACCTGCTGGAAATCTCGGGCTACGACGCCGGGGTTGCCTCCCTTGACCCCGAGGAGGTCAACCTGGCGCTGTTCCTGGAGGCCACCGCTCAGGGGGCTGGTGCCATCCCGGTCCAGCTGCCCCCTGGAGCCGGTTCGCTGGTCATAGTGGCCGACAAGCGGCGCCTAGCTCGCGTGATGTCGAATCTGTTGGATAACGCCCGGCGTTACGGCGGCGGTTCAACTGCCATCGGCCTGGAAGCCGACAAGGTGATCCGGATAGTGGTCGAGGACGAAGGTCCCGGGGTACCCGCCGACGAGCGGGAGGCCATCTTCGATCGGTTCTCCCGTGGCTCCGCCGGTGGCCGTCGGGGCAACGACGGCGGGACGGGACTGGGCCTGAGCCTCGTAGCCGAGGACCTCCGACTCCACGGCGGTCGAGTATGGGTGGAGGAGCGGGCCGATGGTCGGAAAGGAGCACGATTCGTGCTCGAACTACCCCTCCCGGGAGCGGACTCATGACCCCCGGATACCGGATCGCGGCGGCCCTCCTCGTGCTGGCGGTGCTCACCGGCTGCTCGATCCCTGTCGACGACAGCGCCCGGGACCTGGCCGCCGAGTTGCCTGATGTCTTACTCCCGGCAGCATCGACCACCACCGAAGCGCCGGCTATGACCGAGACCGTGCAGATCTACCTAGCCCGGGGTGCCGGGGACGACCGACTCCTGCTCGAGGCGGTGGACCGTGAGATCGTCGGCGACGGTTCCATCACCGTGATTCTGGATCAGGTCCTGGCCGGTCCCTCTCCCGCCGAGCAAGACGCCGGAGTCATCTCGCCGTTCGCCGAGGGCTCATCGGTGATCGGCACCGTCCTGGAGGCCGGCTTGTTGCAGATCCACCTTGACAGCCTGGAAGGCTTCCCCCAAGACGACAGCACAGGTAACCGGCTGGCCTTCGCCATGATGGTCTGCACGGCTACTGATCTGGTGGTTGGCGCCGAAATCGACCACGTGGTCATCCTGCTCGACGGAGACGACGGCCCGGCCGCTATCAACGTCCCGGTCAGCGACGGTGATCCTCCCGAGGAAGGCTCACCGGTGGAGTGCGCCAACTACGACAGCTTCCGGGCCGAGGGCCTCACGGACCCAGAGGATTCAGAGCCCCCCGAAGATTCCTGACCGCTTGGCCAGTTCACTGCTCGTTCTCGATCAGGGAAAAGCAGACGAAACCCTCGCCCCCGGTCTAAACCCGACGCCGATCGTCGCGTCGCAACGTGGCTGATCTCAGATCAAGCGAGCGCCGACTTCGATCCGAGTCTTCAGGTCGTCGATGGCGGCATGGACAACCTTGGCCTCCAGGCGACGCCTTACGAAACCAGGAAGCCTGATCAGGAGATCAACGTCCAGGTCGTAAACGACGAGCGTGGCCTCGGGATCCCCTTCCACGGCCAGGAACTCGTACTCCCCGCTCATCCGCTCCAGCAGGTCGCCGTCGATCAGCCGCCACGAGATACGAAGCGGATTGGACCCGTAGCTGTACCGCAGGGTGTACGAGGTGCTCCGACCCATGGCCGCGGCGCGAAAGGACACGTCGCCCGGACGGCCCTCGTCGTCACGGACCAGCACAACGGCCTCCTTGATATCAGGAGCCCACTCGGGCAGGCGCTCGACGTCGAGCACCGTCTCGAAGCAGTGTTGCGGCGTCGCCCGAACAACGATGCGCTGGCTGGCATGGTCGGTCATAGCCGCCTCCTCGGCTTTGACACTACCGGTCCCACGCCGGTCGCGGTGGGTCCCCGTGGTCCGGTCAGCCGACCAGGCTCGCTTCGTCGATGCCAGCCCGGAGACGCCTAGCCAGGACGTCATAGGAGAACTCAACTTCAGCCCGCCGGCGGGCCTCCCGACCCATCTCGGTCCGTCGCTCCCTATCACCCAGCAAGTCGCTCAGGGTGCGAGCCACCTGCTCGACGGCGTCCGGTCGCCCCATCACCAGTCCCGTCCTCTCGTGGGCGACGGCTTCGGCGGCCCCCCCACTTTCGCCCGCCACTTGGGGCACCCCGGCGGCAGCGGCCTCAAGGAACACGATGCCGAACCCCTCCTGTTCCAGACCTCCCCATCGTGATCGACAGAGCATGGCGAAGACGTCTCCGGCCCCGTAAAGCCCGGGAAGGAGTTCCTCGGGTACCCGGCCTAGGAGGCGGACCGGCGCCCCGGTCGACGCCACCAGGCCCTCCAGACGTCGTCGGTCCCGCCCGGACCCGGCGATGGCCACCACCAGGTCCGGCTCGGTACGTCCGAGGCGGGCCGCTGATCGGATCAGGGTGTCCATCCCTTTGCGAGGCACCAAGCGGCTGACGCTGACCACGAGCGGAGCATCCACGGGTAGCCCCAGTTCACGACGTACCGATGCCCGCTCTGCCTCGTCCAGGGGCCGAAAACGATCGGTGTCCACGCCGGGCGGGACAACCACGGTGGGCAGGGTGCAACCGGCAGCACGCTCTGCTTCAGCGGCCGGGTAGTTGCCGGCACAGATCACCAGGGAGGCCCCACGAAGCACCCGGGCCAGAATTGATCGGGCCATCGGGAGGCGTCCGGGCACCGTGACCTCTGATCCGTGGAGTACTACCGCGTAGGGGCGGCCTACCCGGCGGGCGGCGTGGCCCACGGGGAGCGCCGGATCCCATACGACCAACTCCGCCCCTTGTCGCTCGGCCAGGTTGCGGACCCGTCGGACCACCGTCGGGGTGGGTAGGAGGACTGGCTCCCGGGACCTGGTGACGACGAACGCCTGCTCAGAATCGAATGCAAGTGCTTCGGCGTGCGGGGTGGTGTGCACGGCGATGTCGGCCGCCGGAAGCCGGCGCCACAGCTCCCATAGGTAGGACTGGATCCCCCCGACCTTCGGGGGGAAGTCGTTGGTGACCAGTAGGTGGCGTCTCACGCCTCAACCCTGTCCCGAACGGCGGCTAACTCCTCAGCCACCATCAAGTCACCCCCGACGTCTAGGCCGTCCAGCAGGTCGGGACGACCCAGCCGGTCGGCAGCCCAGACAGCGTGGGAGCGCAAGATCGAATCGTCGCTGGCCAGGTAGACCTCGAGCAGCCCGGCGACCGCCCGGTCCTCACCGGCCGCCGTGTTGCCGAGAGCCACCAGGGCGTTGCGGCGGAGGTAGGTCGGGTCCCGGTCGGCGATGTACCACCGACCGAAGCGGTCCATGAGCTCGTCGTCCTTGGCCCGAAGCACCCAGGCGGCCTCCACGTCGGCCGCCGGGTCGTCGGTTCCGTCGGCCATGCGGTCCGACCGCCCCACGGGGCAAACCTCCTGGCAGTCGTCGCACCCGTAGAGCCGGCCACCCAAGGCGGCTCGGAACTCCCGGGGGATTGACCCCGGCGCCTGAACCAGCCATGCCAAGCACCGGCGGGCGTCGACCACGCCCGGTTCCACAATGGCCCCAGTCGGGCATCCGTCGAGGCAACGCCGGCAGGTCCCACAGCCGTCGTCGACCGGTTCGGATGCCGGTAACGGGGCATCGGTTACCACGGCACCCAGGACGAACCAACTACCCCGCCCTGGCAGGAGCACGTTGGCGTTGTGACCCCACCAGCCGATTCCGGCTCGGACAGCGGCCGCCCTGTCCACCAGGGCATTGTCGTCGGCCACCACCCGGGCCGCCCATCCGTCGGCCTGGAGGTGATCGGCCAGGCGGCTCAGGCCCCGCCGCAGGTCGGCATAGTGGTCGTGACGCGCGTAAGCGGCGATGCGTAACCGACCGGCACCCACATCAGCCAGCCGCGGAGCCGGCGTTCGCCGGGCCGCTACGACCAACGATCGGGCTCCTTCCAGGATGCGGCTGGGATCGGTGGAACGCTCTGGGTTCCGGTATGTGAACTGCATCCCTCCGGACAGCCCGGCGGCTCGTCGACGTTCCAGCTCCGCTCGGACCTCGGGGAAGGGGCGGGCATCCGCCATACCTACGGCATCAAGTCCGGCAGAGCGACCAAGATCGACCAACTCGGTGGCCAACTGGTTAGCGGTCAACTCCATCGGGTCATCGTCTCACGACACGGCCCGGCAGAGGGACCCGCGATCAGTGTTCGGCTCGTACCGAATCAGTGTGGCGCAGGGGCGGAACCAAGCCAGCGTCTCCGAGCATCCGGATAGCTCGGAACTCGGCCAGATCGACGACCACGGCGTCTTCTGGGTCGCGCCCACAGAGGAACGTGACCACGCAGTCGTCACACGTTTTGGTCCCGTGCTCGGTGCAGGTCCCACAATCAATAACCAGGGTGTCGTCTCGCATGACCCCATCCTCGTTGCGGGGTGTGACAGCCCACCCGACCCGAACCACCCGCTGATCGACCCATCGTGTCGCCGATCGGTACGGTGGCCGCGGTGTGGCGCACGCTGGCTAGCCCCCTCCTTCCCGTCGGCCTCTTGCTGGCCGCCGCGTCCTGCGGCTCGGCAACAACCGACAACCCTGCCCCCGGAACGGCCTTCTCTCTCGTCGACGAGGACTGTCCCGGTGAGGCGGTACCCACCCGCCTGACCGTCTCCTGTCATCGTCTCCATTTGGACCACGGAACCCTCGGCGTGGCCGTCCTCTGGGCCGAGGACCCCGCCGGGCTACCGGTACTCCACCTACACGGTGGGCCGGGCGGACGGGCGGTCGCTGACCGCTACCGGTGGCTGGTCCCCCGATCCCAGGTGCTCGAAGGCCACGACGTCGTTCTCGTGGACCAGCGAGGTGGGGGAACCTCGACCCCGTCTCTGGACTGCCCCGAGCTGGACGACCCTGCCACGCCCCCAGGCGAAGCCATTCAGGCCTGCCGCTACCGGCTGGACCAGAAGGGGGTGGACCGGGGGTCAGTCACCGTCGGATCCACCGCCGCTGACCTCGTCCACCTTCGCCGGTCCCTGGGCATCGACGCCTGGCATCTACACGGGGTCTCGTCCGGCACCCGGATCGCCCTCGAGCTGCTCCGCATTGACGGATCCTCCGTTGCCTCTGCGGTTCTCGACTCCCCGACGCCCCCCGAGGTCGACCTCTACGATGACCTACCGGAAGGGGTCCTATACGCCCTCACCTCGATGGAGAACCTCTGCCGGGCCGACGCCACCTGTCCTGGGGGGCTGGTCGGCCCCCTGCGGTCGGTGCTGGACGACCTGGCCGATCGTCCAGTGGCCGTCACCATCTGGTCCGGCGAGGCCTCCGCTTACGACGATGCCCGGCTCATCCGACTGGTGGCTGACGCTCTGGCCGCCCCAGCCGGATTGAACGTGGTCGACGGGGCCGTAGCCCTGGCTGCCGAGGGCCGTCTGGCCGAAGCGATCGCTGCCCTTACCGAGGTGGCGTCAACCGGGCGATCGGCCGGTGATCCGACCAGCGAGGGCGCCAGGCTCTCCTCCGAATGCGCCGACGAGCTTCCGTTCAACGACGCCGACCCGATGCTGACGGGAGATCCCCTCCTGGACGCGGTGGCCCGCGGAGAGGTCAAGGTCCGGGCGCTGTGTGCTGTCTGGCAGGTCGAAAGGTCACCTGACATCGTCGACTGGCCGGTGCCCAGTGATGTGCCGACGCTCATCCTGTCTGGCCACCTCGACCCCATCACCCCAATCGCCTGGGCTCGCCGGCTAGCCGACAGGTTGGGCGATGCGGTCCTAGTGGAATCCGAACGTTGGGCCCATGCACCATCTATGTCTGATCCGTGCGCTGCCCACCTGGTAGCCCGTTTCCTCGATGGAGAGCGACCGCTGCCTGGATTCGCCCGTTGCTGACCGTGGGCCCCGAACCACTCAGGTGCTGATCGACTCCAGTACGGCGGCCGCCGACCCGTCCTCCAGAGCAGCGATGGCCCGTTCGACGCCGTCGGCGATCCCGTCGGCCACCCCGGCCACCACCAGCCCGGCCCCGGCGTTCAGCGCCACGATGTCACGCCTTGGGCCGCGTTCCCGACCGGCGAACAAATCGTGGGCGATCTCAGCGTTGACCTCCGGACTCCCCCCAGCCAGGTCCGATGCTTCGGCCAATGTCATTCCAAGATCGGTTGGATCCAGGGTCCACTCGGATGCCACGCCGTCACGGAGTTCCAGGATCCGTGTGGGGCCGGTCAGGGCCACCTCGTCCAGACCGGCGTCGCCAGTCACCAACCAGGTGTGCGTCGAACCGCCGGTCCGAAAGACTTCCAGCATTCGGTCAGCCAGTGCCGGATCGGCGGCCCCGATGACCTGTCGCTTCGGCTGACCCGGATGGGACAGGGGGCCCAAGACGTTGAACACAGTCGGGATCCCCAGCCCGGCCCGGATAGGACCGGCGAAGCGCATTGCCGGATGAAACGTCCGGGCGAAGGCAAAACCGATCCGGTGCTCGGCGACCTGGACGGCCAGGCGGTTCGGGGCGATCTCGATATCTACTCCGAGGGCCTCCAGCAGGTCGAAGGCTCCTGAGGTCGACGACGCTCGGCGGTTGCCATGCTTGCAAACTGTGGCACCCGCCCCAACCGCCGCGAAGCAGGCCATGGTCGAGACGTTCAGGGCCGCGACCCGTCGTCCGTGGCCGCCCCCTGTCCCGACGATGTCAATGGTCCCCTCCGGCAGGTCCAGCGGCTCAGCGGCCGCCACCATGGCCCGGACCAGGCCGGTCGTCTCCTCGGCCGTCTCCCCCTTGACCTTCAGCCCGACGAGGAAACCGGCAATCTGGGCCGGTTCGGCCTCTCCACCCAGGATCTCGGTCAGAACGGCCTCAGCCTCGTCGGCCGACAGGTCCTCGCCGTCGCACAGGCGGGCCAGCAGGCCGGGCCAACCGCCGAAGTCGTCAAGGGCCATGGCAGGCTGGGCCGGTCAGGCGGACCGGCGGCGACGCAGGATCCGGCGGCGGTCCCGCTCGGTGGTCCCACCCCAAATCCCTGTGGGCTCTCGCCTTGACAGGGCGTGGTCTAGGCACTCTGGCCGAACGTCACACCTCTGGCATACGGAAAGCGCATGCTCGATAGCGGACTCCTCTACCGGATCGGGGTAAAAGATCGCCGAATCGAGGCCCCTACAGGCCCCCCGCAGGTACCACGGCTCGACGGTCCGATCGCCGTCA
The DNA here is from genome assembly GCA_022452035.1 of Acidimicrobiales bacterium. Lineage (NCBI taxonomy): Bacteria > Bacillati > Actinomycetota > Acidimicrobiia > Acidimicrobiales > Acidimicrobiales bacterium. Next base: position 44,119 of record JAKURV010000015.1, read on the forward strand.
ACGGGCGCCGGACGGACGGCCAGGGAGGTCAGACCCGGGGTCCGGACGAGTGCTTCCATGTCCGGAGTGTTGCTAGTGGCAGAACCGGTGCGACGCAAGGGGAATTCTGGCGCCAGACTGGTCGGGACGGTGAGCCGGCCGGGTGGCCGCGGCGTGGTTTCCACGCTGAGGAAGGTCGGGGCTCCGCAGGGCAGGATGCTGGCTAGCGGCCAGTCGGGGCGACCCGCAGGAAAGTGCCACAGAGAACAGACCGCCGATGGCCCGGCCCCTTGGGATCGGGCACAGGTGAGGGTGAAACGGTGCGGTAAGAGCGCACCAGCGGCCGGGGTGACCTGGCCGGCTAGGCAAACCCCATCCGGAGCAAGGCCGAACAGGGAGAGGGCTGCCCGCCCGCTGACACTCCCGGGTAGGCCGCACAGATGGATGGTCACCCATCCGGACCCCCGCAAGGGGCCGGTGGACAGAACCCCGCCTATAGGCCGGCTCACCGTCACCCACTCCCCTGCGGGGTGCACCTGCGCGTATCTACACCTGGGGGCTCCGAGTCGTAGAGGGTCCGGTCTAAGCGCCAACATGGCACGCACTAAACCGACTTCAACAAAGGTGGACTCCGATGGCCCGAATCCAGATCTGCGGAAAGTACAGCCCAGGAGGTTGGGAGGGAGTCACAGCTGAAGGTGCTGTCTCTCGGGAGACCCACATGCACGCGATGTTCGAATCACTAGGCGCCGAAGTCGAGTGCTACTACATGCTTCCAGGCTCTAACTACGACTTCACCATGATTCTCAACAACGCCGACGCAAGACTCCTCGCTGCGATCAAGAAAATGGTGGGCCCCTCAGGTGCCGTAATCGAGACTGAGGCTGACGTTCTGATGACCGCCGAGGAATGGGACGCCGTGGAAGGTCAGAGTTATCGCCCTCCGGGGAGCTGACACTGCTTAACAGGGCACCCCAAGCGCGCCTACGCGTATCCACACCTACGGGTCGTGCCTCAGCACGCTCGCTGGTTATGACAGAACCCGCCTACAGGCCGGCCACCGTCACCCCCGGCTTCCGGTCGGTTAGGCCCCCAGGGCAAAGGCCACCACGGACGCCACGCCGAAGACGCCTCCCAACACTTGGAGCGGCGCCACTCTCTCCCCCAAGAACCGCCAGGCGATACCAACGCTCACCCCCGGGCAGAGGGCGATCAGGGCCGTCACCACGGCCGCCGATCCCCGAAGGTAGGCCGCCGTGCTGAGAACGAAAGCGGTACCACTGGTGAAGCCGAGCACCAGCCCGAACCGTCGAACTATCGGATCCGGCCACACTGATCCCGACCGGACCCGGGCAAAGGTCGACAAAACCACAAGGCCCGTCAAAAGGACCAACAGGGCCGGTACCTCGCCGGCAGCCGAATCAGCCTGGGTGAGGAGGACCCCAGCCATGCCGATGCTGCATCCCACCGCCAACGCCATGCCCACCACCCGGCTCCGGACGATGTCGCCAATCCGGGGGAGCCTGCCCTCCCCTGACAGAAGCACGACGGCCATAACGGCCAGTAGCACCCCGAGCACCTCGATACCGGTCAGGTGCTGACCAATGAACGGACCCACGAGTGCGGGCACTGCGATCATGGTCAGCCCGTAGCCGGGAGCGAAGACGGCGACTGGGCCACGGGCCATGCCGAGGTACAGCAACGGCCGGGTGGCGGCCATCAACAGGCCGGCCATCACCGGCCATATCACGTCGGCCACGCTCACCGCCTCTGGTGGCCGCACCACCAGGACCAACCCGACGACCACCGCTCCGACCGCGGTGGCCGTCATGGCCACCGAGACTGCCGCACCGGGGCGGCCCGAGCGGCGGATGGCGATACCCCCCAAGAGGTCGCCGACACCGAAGAAGACAGCCGACGCGGCAGCCAGTAGGACAGTCACCGAGGAATGCTGCCCGATCGCCGGGACGGGACCCACCTCGGACCGGCGCTCGGACACGGCGACAGGCTTCCTGCCCTAGCCTCGATCCGATGAAGGTCCGAGGATACGAGCTCGAAATCGGAGCCGACCTGGCGGGAGCCGACCTCACCGATGCCGACCTCCGGTCAGTCGACCTCAGCGGATCCTGGTTGGGCGGGGCCGTCCTGAGCGGATCGGACCTCTCTGACGCCCGGCTAGTGGGCGCTGACCTCCGGCATGCCATCTGCCGAGCAACCGTGTTCGCTGACGCGGACTTGCACCACGCCAACCTGTGGAACGCCGACCTGACCGATGCCCGCTTGGGGGGCGCCGTCCTCAGCCGGGCGTGGCTAGGAAACGCCCGGCTGGGAGGAACGGACCTCCGGAGTGCCGACCTGGGAGGGGCGTGGCTCACCGCCGCCGACCTCACCGGCGCTCTCCTCTGTGCCACCACGCTGGCCGGTGCGTCCTTGACTCGTACCTGCATGCGCGACACCGACCTCACAGGGACCTTCGCCGGAGGCGCCGACCTCCGGGGGGCCATCCTGAACGGAGCCACGATCCGGGCGGCCAACCTGTCCGGAGCCATCCTGCGGGGAACCTCGCTTATCGACGCCGACCTGAGCCTCGCCGATCTGGTGGGGGCGGACCTGACCGGAGCCCAGATGGATGGGGTGTCCCTGGACGGGATCCGCCACGACGAAACGACGACCTGGCCCGAGGGTTTCCAACCACCCAGCTCGGGCAACCTCGACGATCACGACTGATCGCCATCGGACTGGCTGGTACCGTCGTTAGCCGGAGCGTCTCCACAGGGCGCCCCACCGAACACCGGGGGACGCCATGGCTGGACACGGAATCCCAACGACCGTCGATGACGTCACCGCTAACTGGCTGACAGTCTCGCTGCGGGACGCTGGTGCCCTGGGCGACGGCACGGTGACCAGTTTCACGTCGGAACTGATCGGCCAGGGTGTGGGCCTCATGGGCATCCTTCATCGGTTGCGACCGAACTATGACGGCGAGCCGGGACCGGAAACGGTCGTGCTGAAGACCCCCGTGGAGCACGAAATGACAAGGTTCGTGGCCCGAACCTTCCAGTTCTACGGCAAGGAGGTCGAGTTCTACCGAACGGCGGCCGCCCGGAGCCCACTAGCTACACCCCGTTGTCTGGCATCTGCCCACGATCCGGAGACAGACGACTTCGTGCTGCTACTCGAGGACCTCGGCGATGCCGAGGTACACAGCCAGCTGGACGGCTGCCCCGTCGAGGTTGCCGAGACGGCGGTCCGCTCAATCGCCGGCCACCATGCCGAGTTCTGGGAGTCTCCGCTGTTCACCGACGAGTTGTCCTGGGTGCCGTTCGGGTGGGACCCCCCGATGCCCCAGGGGGTCCAGCAAGGAGTCTCGACGGCCTGGGAGCCGTTCCTGGCCTCGTTCGGGGACCGGGTGGACGATCGGATCCGGGCTATCGGAGAACGGTTTCCCCTAGTCGTTGAGGAGATGATGACCTTCCCGGAGCGACAGACCACCCTGGCTCACGGGGACTTCCGGTTGGACAACTTGTTCTTTCGGCCGGGCCCCGAGGTGGTGGCCATCGACTGGCAGATCTGCGTCCGTACGGTCGGCGCCTACGACCTCGGGTATTTCCTCAGCCAAAGTCTCACCACCGAGGACCGGCGGGCCCACGAGGAACGGCTCCTGGAGGCCTACCGGGACACCTTGGCCAACTCGGGAATCGACTATCCGGTCAACCAGCTTCTAGAGGACTACCGGCGGACGGCCCTGTTCTGCCTTTGTTATCCCATTCAGGCCGGGGGCAGCGTGGAACTGGTTAACGACCGGGCCGTGGAGTTGGTCGGCCAGATGCTGGACCGGGTGGTGGCAGCGATCCATGACCTGGACGCCGGAGAGTTCATGCCCTGAGTTGGCTCACCCTTCGGCGAGATGGGCGACGTCGTTGAAGTTGCGAAGAGACGGTCCGGCGGGCCCAGCCCCGACGACCATCACGGAGGCTGGGGCCACATAGGTCCGCCAGGCCAGTTCGTCACCAACCCCCAGGGTCCAGGCCAGCGCGGCTTTCACCGGGGAGACGTGGGTGACTACCGCGACGTCCGAGGTCCTCGAGGCGTCGAACAGGTCTTCCATGGCAGCCCTGACCCGGATCCCCAGGTCCCGGTGCGACTCGCCGCCCGGCGGAGCCCAATCCAGGTCAGCACGCCACACGGCCCACGTCTCCGCGGGGACCTCTGCCACCGGACGGCCGTCGAACTCGCCGTAGTTCATCTCAATCCACCGGTCATCCACGTCTACCTCTATCCCGAAGGCCTCGGCGGTCTGACGGGTTCGGGCCAACGGGCTGGACACAACCCGATCGACCGGGCCGAGGGCAGCGGCTAACAATCGGGCCTGCCGCACTCCGAGGTCATCCAGATCGGGGTCGAGATGGCCCAGGAGAAGGCCGGAGGCGTTGGCCGCCGTCCGTCCGTGTCGGACCACGTAGAGCATCAGGTGATCTCCCCAGCGTTGAGACGACCAGTCCGCAGTAGCGCCGACCGGCGGTCGGGATCAGCTAATCGGTACCGGCGCCAGGCCCAGGCTCCCAACAGGAGGCCGCCTGCCTCTAACAGGAGGCCTCCCGCCCCTCGACTGAACTCCGGCACCCGTGATCCCCCCAGAGCATCGAACCCGGTGGCCGGCCACCAAAACACCCCGGTGTCAGCCCACGTGCCATCCAGCACGTGGTGGCTCAGCAGCCCGATGGGAACCCCCAACCACCTTCGCTGGACAAGGCGGTGGCCCCGGGCCACCAGCATCACGACGGCCAACCCCGCTACCCCCAGGATCGGCGTGTGGAGGAGCCAGGGGCCCCCGACCAGGGCTTCAGCCACCGGGAGAACGGCTCCCAGGGCCACCAGCCGGACGTCCATGGACGGGCTGTCGAACACAAGGGTCACGGCCACCACGGAGCCGACGACAAACCAGATGAACACGATGGGCAGGCCGCGTCAGCGGACGACGAGCCGACCGCACTCGCTGCAATCGGCGAGCGTCCCTGCGGTCAGGCTCCGCACCCGATCGGCCTCCACGGCTGGCATGGAGTATGGGCATCCACTGCAGTCCGATCCGGAGAACCGGACCACGGTGCTTGAACCAAACGAGGCCCGGCTTCCCTCGTAGCGGGTCAGCACGTCGGCGGGGACCTGGGGAAGAGCCAATTCTCGGCGCGAGGCCGACTCGGAAAGCTCTCCGTCCACGGCTGCCTCGGCCTCAGCCAGAGACGTTTGAGCGGCGTGGATGGCAGCGTCCCCGGCCGATGCCTGGTCGGCCAGTCGGGCTAACTCCTGCTCCATAGGTTCGAGGACCTCCATGAGCTCCAGAACAGAGCCCTCGAGGTCGTCCTGGCGTCGCCGCAGGTGACCGATCTCGTCCTGGAGGCTCGTCGCCTCCCGGGCCGAGGTGATTGCGGAGCCATAGAGTTTCTTGTCCAGCTCAGCCAGTCGGGCCTCGATGGCCACCACCTCGCCCTCCAGGCGGTTCTGTCGACGAGAGTGTTCCAGCCGCTCTAGTTCCAGTGCTGCGATGGCGGTCACCGTCTCACCTCGCTCGACCTCAGCGGCCACCACGTCCTGACGCTCGGAAAGGTGAGCACGGCGGTAATCCAGTTGGCCCCGGATGACGTCCTCGTCCTGCACGGCGAAGAGGGCATCCATAGCCGTCATGCTAGGCGGATCCTCAGGAGGCTCGACCGTGAGGGTGGTTGGCAGTTCGGAGCCGGTCAGTAGACCCCGTCCAGCTTCGTGTGGTCCCAACTGACGACCTTCTCCGGCCGGATCAGAACCGCTGTGCGCTTGGCGGCCCAGGCCTCTGAGGCTTCTTCGAAAAACTCCTCTGGAATCTCGGGTTGGTTGCGTCGCATGACGGCACGTGCCACCTCCCGCACCCCGTCGGGGTTGTCCTGGCCACGGAGGACAGCCCGCCCCTTGATCATCACACCGCGCAGCGTCTCGTAGGTCTCACCGTCCTCCAGGAGCACGGTGATCCGGTCGTCCCGTTGGAGGTTCAGGATTTTCTGCGACTTGCTGTAGGTCCCGAAAGCCAGCAGGTCGTCGACCACAGCGAACCAGAGGGTAGACAGGTGAATCGAACCGTCCCTCTCGCGGCAGGCCACCTGGAGGCTCTTTTGCTCCTCAATGAACGCCGCCAAATCGACATCGGTCATCCGGATCAGGTCTCGGCGGTTGGTGGTCATGATTCCTCCTCGTCGACGCTCCTCGACGCCTGCCGTCCGTCTCTCTCGTCGGTCGGTCGAACCGCAGGATGGTAGACACCGAAAAACGTCGCACGCCCCACCGGGCAGGCGGGGCGTGCAGTCGCTCTCGGCTTTCGGAACCGGGGGGGGTTTCCGGCCGGAGGTTATGTCGGCTCTGGGAGGGGCCAGGAGCCGTTACCCGATGGAAACTACCATCCGGTAACCCTGTGAATTGGCCCCGTTCCGGTGACTTCGGGCACCTGTGACGCCTGACCTACATAGGGACCGGCCGGTAGGGTCGCCAACGTGGCACAACCGTCCGACGATCAGCTCCGGGCAATCCTCGTGGACATGGTCGGCGCCCGGGTTCAGGCCCGGCGACTCTGGAACCTGCAACGCCAGGGGCAGGTCGGCACACTGGCCCCCATCGACGGCCACGAGGCCGCCATCGCCGCCACCGCCCATGCCCTGGACCCGGAACAGGACTGGATCCTCCCCCAGTACCGGGAGCCGTTAGCCCTCCAGCGCTTTGGCTCAGAGGTCCTAGACCGCTACCTGCTCTACAACGTCGGCCACCCGGCCGGAAGCCACCTGCCGCCGACGGTTCGTGTCGCACCCCTGCAGATCTCGCTGGCCACCCAGATTCCCCACGCTGTCGGCTTGGCCTGGGGCATGACCCTGCAGAACCAGCCCGGCGTGGTCACCGTGTTTTTCGGGGACGGCTCCAGTTCCGAGGGGGACTTCTACGAGGCAGGGAACCTGGCCGGCGTTCTGGGCGTGCCGGTGATCTTCGTGTGCATCAACAACCAGTGGGCTATCTCCACTCCGTTGCACCAGCAGACGGCTGCCGAGACCATCGCCGCCAAGGCTGCCGCCTTCGGGATGCCTGGTCTCACCGTGGACGGCAACGACGCAGCCGCTATGTACGACGCCGTAAACGAGGCTCGGACTCGGGCTCTGGCCGGCCAAGGCCCCACGCTCATTGAGGCCCACCTCTATCGCCTCGGTGCCCACACCACAGCTGACGATCCCACCCGATACGTCCCGGCCGAAGAACTCGAAGAGGCCCGGCGCAACGACCCCATCGACCGCCTCCGAGCCCGCCTCGTCAAGCGGGGCCTATGGGACGACGAGGCCAATGCGGCCACCGAGGCCGAGTCCCTGGCTCGATTCGACGAGGCGTTCGACCGGGCCCGAGCTACCCCAATCGCCCCCGACGCTGTCCTCGACCACTGCACGACCGTGGACAGCCAGCGACTAGCTCGTCAACGCGCCCTCCTGCTGGATCCTGAGGGAACTGAGTCGTGAGTGACACCTCCGAACTGACCATGCTCCAGGCTGTCAATGAGGCCCTACACCTCGAGATGGCACGGGACGACCGGGTAGTCGTCCTGGGCCAGGACGTGGCCCGTAACGGCGGGGTGTTCCGGGCTACCGAAGGCCTGTTCGAGAAGTTCGGCGAGGACCGGGTGGTCGACACTCCTCTCTCCGAGGGGGTGATCGTCGGGGCGGCCGTTGGTCTGGCCATGTCCGGCCTCGTTCCGGTGGCTGAGATCCAGTTTCTGGGTTTCTCCTACCAGGCCATGCATCAGGTGGCGGGCCAGGTAGCCCGGCTCCGGTACCGCAGCCAGGGACGCTTCGAGCCGGCCATCACCATCCGCTCGCCGTTCGGCGGTGGCGTCCGGACCCCCGAGCTTCACTCCGACTCCCTGGAGGGTCAGTTGGCCAATATCCCAGGACTGAAGGTCGTGATGCCAGCCACAGCCTCCGACGCCAAAGGCCTGCTGTCCTCGTCGATCCGCGACCCCGACCCGGTGCTGTTCTTGGAACCACTGCGCGGCTATCGGGGGATCAGGGGCGACGTCCCCGACGGTGAGCATCTCGTCCCGCTGGGCGAGGCCCGAATGGCCCGTCGGGGGGACGACCTGGTGATTATCGCTTGGAGCTATCTGGTCGAGATGGCCTGCCGGGTTTCCGACGCTCTGGCCGACGAGGGACTCTCGGTGGCCGTACTGGACCTTCGGTGCCTGGCGCCCCTTGACCTAGCTGCCATCGCGGCAGCCGTGGACCATTGCGGCCGGGTCGTGGTCGTGGAGGAGGCGTCCCAGACCGGCGGCTTTGCCGGCGAGGTGGTGGCCACCATCGTCGAGGAATGCTTCTGGGCGTTGGAGGCGCCGGTGGTCAGGGTGTCCGGCTTCGACGTTCCCTATCCAGTCGGGATGCTGGAGGACGCCTACGTGCCTGACGAGGCCCGAATAACCGCCGCCATTCGCCGCAGTCTTGAAACGGCCTGAGGGACCGTTCCGTGGCCTTCATCTTCCGCCTACCTGATATCGGAGAGGGCCTCGAAGAGGCTGAAATCGTCGAGTGGTTCGTCGCCATCGGAGACGAGGTTCTCCGGGACCAGCCTCTGGTAGAGGTGCTGACCGACAAAGCCAGTTCGGAACTGCCTTCCCCGGTGGCCGGCACTGTGCTCCTGCTTGGGGCTAACGAGGGAACCCGACTACAGGTGGGAGAGGTGCTGATAGAGATCGACGACGGAAGTACTGCTCCGAGAGTGGCCGCCGAACCCACCTCCACCCAGACCGGCACGGCGAAATCCCAGCCCACTGAGCCAATCCCTGAGGTAGCTCCCCGAACAGCCCGCCCCAAAGCGGCTCCAGCCACCCGACGCCTGGCCCTCGACCTCGGCGTGGACCTGACGACGATGATTGGAACGGGGCCGGGCGGTCGGATCACTCTCAACGACATCCACGCCGCGGCACCTTCGCCTACCAGCCCCGCCAGACTTTCGAACGATCGTCCGACTACATCAGATGGCCTCGGCCAGGCACCGGTCGGTCGCCACGACCTCCGTGGCATCCGAGGTGTCGTGGCCCGCAACATGGTGCAGGCCTGGTCGGAAATCCCCCACATCCACACCATGGACGAAGTGGATGCCTCGCTACTGATCAACTTCCGGGACCGGATCCGGGACATGGATCGATCCGGTGCCGCACTGGTCAACGTGCTGGTGGTGGCCGCCGTAGCCGCCTCTCGGGCACTCCGTCGGTTCCCGATGGTCAACGGGCACGTGGACGGCCATCCCGGTGACGCCATGGTCATCCCGGAACACATCCACCTCGGAATCGCCACAGCAACTGAAAGGGGTCTGGTCGTTCCAGTGGTGCACCACGCCGACACGCTCGACCTCTTCACCATGGCCGAGCGAATCAGTTCAGTCGTTGGCGCGGCCCGCTCCGATGACCTGAGCGCAGCGGACCTATCAGGTGCCACATTCACCATCACCAACTACGGCTCTCTCGGCGGCCGGTTCGCAACCCCAATCATCCCGCCCGGACAGGGTGCGATCCTGGGCCTAGGGGCGGTGGCTGAACGACCGGTAGCCATCGACGGTGCGGTATTGGCCCGACCCACCTTGCCCATGGTCCTTGGAGCCGATCACCGGCTGATCGACGGCGACCTCGCCGAGGCGTTCCGACGGGCCGTGGCCGACGACCTCGCCGAGCCACTCCACCTGCTTATCGGACGCTGATCTGATGGTCGTCGGAGAGGTGTCCACTCCGGTCGACCTCCTGGTTATCGGCGCCGGACCAGGTGGATACACCGCGGCGCTGCACGCCGCCCGCCTGGGTCGCGAGGTGACCCTTGTGGAGCGCGATGCAATCGGAGGGACCTGCCTGAACTCGGGATGCATCCCCTCTAAAGCTCTAATCGAGGTAGCTGATGCCTACGCCATATCCGACAGGATTGGCAGTTGGGGCATCGATTCCACCTCGACGGTCGACATGGCACAGGTTCATGCCCACCTCAACGGCGTGGTCCGCGAGTTGACCTCCGGAGTGGACAGACTGCTATCCGCTGCTGGCGTACAGGTCCTGCCGGGGCACGCCCGCTTCACCAGACCAAACCGCGTATCGGTCGAACACGGGGACACCGTCGAGTTTCTCGACTTCACCGACGTCATCGTGGCCACCGGATCACGCTCCATCGAACTTCCCAACCTTCCGCCGGATGGTGCACGGGTAGTGAGTTCAGCCGAACTGCTGACGTCAGACTCGCTCCCTGAACACCTCGTGCTCGTAGGGGGTGGCTATGTGGGTGTTGAGCTGGCTTGCGCGTTTGCCAAATTGGGCAGCGAAGTGACAGTCGTCGAGATGGCCGACCGAGTGCTACCGGGCTTCGACGCCCGGACCGCCCGGCTAGTAGAGCGGGGCCTCCGACGCCTCGGTGTCGGCCTTTGTACCGGCTGCCGAGCAGTTGGCACCGACGAACACGGCCTCCTTGTGGAGGACGGTGACCCCAACGGCGCAACGGTGACGCTTCCGGCCGACCGGATCGGCGTTGTCGTCGGACGACG
>JAKURV010000016.1:0-31695 GCA_022452035.1 Acidimicrobiales bacterium
CGCGCTCCGGCGGGACAGACCCAATCCGGCGAGGTGGCCAACCGGACTACGGCCGATCGGTTGCTCCGGGTGTGGGCGTCGCGCTCCAGCTTCCGACGGCTGGAATCCGACAGCCCTGCCAGGGCGTCGTCATAGGTATTCCGGAGTCGGTCGGCCTCTTGGACGGTGTCGGCCACCAGACGGTTGGCCCGGACCAGTGCTGCCCCCGCTTCGGCCTGGCGCTGCCTCGCCTGGGCTAGGAGTTGGGCAACGCCTCGGAGTCGCTCCCGGGCGACGGCCAGGCCGTCTTCGGCCAGGGGCAGTACGCCGGAAGCTGCCTCGATGAGTGGCCACAACCCGGTGGCGCGGTCCATAACCATGGCCTGTGAGGGGTCGCTGGTGAAGACGACGGATCGGTCGGTGCTCTGGGCGAGAGCAGTCGAAGGGAGGGCCAGGACCAGCGCCAGGAGAGCGCTTACCAGGCCAAAGGGGCGGAGCACCCAGAAATCCTACCGGCAGCCCTTTTTCTGGCGACGGACCGCGGCCACCGTCCTCAGTCGGTAAGGACTAGCCGCGAGGGTCGTCCGATTCGTCTCGGATGTCGCCAACTAGTTCCTCTACCACGTCCTCCATGGACAAGATCCCCTGCCAGATGCCCTGATCGTCGACCACGGCTGCCATCTGGCTCCGGGAGATCCGTAGCTGGTGGAGCACCTCATCTAGATGAAGGTCAGCATGGAAGGCCACCATTTCGCGGATCGACTCTGACGGCACAGACTCCGTTTGGGCCTCCGGAGCCAGGTGGAGGAGGTCCTTGGCGTGGACCATGCCAATCAGCTCGTCGGTTGACGTACCCATCATGGGGAGCCGGGTGTATCCACTAGACGCCATCACCCGCTCGACCTCGGCCAGGGGCATGGTGGTGCTCACAACTACTACCTGTTCACGGTCGACCTGCACAGAGGAGGCGGTGTGGTAACCGAGGTCCAGCGCCCCGGCCAGTAGGTCGTGTTCGAACGGCTCGATCAGGCCCTCATCCCGTGAGGCGTCGAGCATGACGGCGAGCTCCGGCGCCCCGACGGCCCGTTCGATCTCGTCCACCGGCATAAACCCGAATGGTCGGACGGCCAGCGCCGCTAGGCGGTCCAGCACGACGATGGCCGGCCGCAAGAGGACCACAAAGGTGCCGTGGGCCCGGATCGTCCACCGGAGGGTCCTCTCGGGATCGGCGATGGCCAGGTTCTTGGGCACCAACTCACCCAGCACCATCTGCACGACAGCCGCCACCGCGATGGCCACCAACCAGGTGGCTGTCGAGGCCGCTCCCGGCGCCAGGCCGGCAGCATCGGCTACTGGTTCCAGCAGCCGACCGATTGTCGGCTCGGCCAGCACGCCCAGGGCGATACTGCTGGCCGTAATACCGAGCTGGGCGCCGGAGACCTGTAGGCGCAAGTCCTGGCGGGCGGCGAGCGCCCGCTGAGCCGATCTTGACCCGGCAGCCGCCGCCTCCTCCAGACCAGTCGCGCGGGCAGCGACGAGCGCGAACTCGGTGGCCACGAAGAGCGCATTCACGGCAACCAGTGCTGCGACGGCCAGTAGGCCTACGACAATCACTGTGAACTCCCTGTTCGGCCGCTTTCTGGGGGGGCTACGACCCGCAGCTTGGCGATCCGACGCCCGTCGACCGCCATCACCTCGATTAGCCAGCCCTCAAGTTCGACGGTGGTTGCCGGCTCCGGCAGTCTTCCTAGACGGTGGAGTACGAACCCGGCCAACGTCTCGTACGGGCCGTCGGGAATGGGTAGGCCGACAGCGTCTCGGACTTCGTCAAGACTGGAACTCCCGGAAACCGCCGTGCCGGCCCTTCCGACGTCCTGGGTCCGCGACACGGGATGGTCGTGCTCGTCGTCGATCTCGCCGACGATCTCCTCCAGGACGTCCTCCACGGTGATGATGCCAGCCGTACCTCCGTGCTCGTCGACCACCACGGCTAGGTGACGACTGTGTTCGCGGAGATCTCCAAGGAGATCGTCGAGGTCACGGGTTTCCGGAACGGCAAGCACGTCACCCATCAGCTCACCGAGCGGCACCCCGTTGCGAGTCTCGGCGGGTCGGGAAAGCAGCGACTTGACGTGCACCACCCCGACCACATGGTCCAAGTCGCCGTCGAAAACCGGAAAGCGTGAGTGCCCGGTCTGCTTCGACCGGGCGAGGAGTTCGACCGACAGCGAGTCCACCGACAGGGCCTCCATGTCGAGCCGGGGCACCAGGGCGTCGGCCACTGTCTTGTCGCCGAACCGGATGGAGCGAGTAAGCAACTCCACGTCGGCCGTGTCCAGGGTTTCGTCGGACGAACCGCGGATCAACTCCTCCAGTTCGTCCAGGGTCCGCGACACGCCCAGCTCCTCGCGTGGCTCTACACCTAGCCGACGAACCACAACGTTGGCTGCGCCATTCAAAGTACGAACCACGGGTCGGGCCACTGTGCCGTAGATCTGGACCAATGGGGCTAGGCGGCGGGCCACCCGGTTAGGAGCAGCCAGCGCCACGTACTTGGGGACCTGCTCCCCCACGACCAGGTGCAAAATCGTGGCCAGAGCAATGGCCACCGTTACCGACATGCCAGTCAGGTGCGCTTCACCGGTGAGCATGCGGGCCACCGTGGGCTCGGCCACGAAGCCCAGCAGCAGGGCCGACAGCGTGATGCCGAACTGGGCGCCCGAGAGGTGCAGGGTGAGGTGGCCCAGCAGCGACTGCACCCGACGGGCCTGCGGGTCGGCTCCTTTAGCCGCCGCCTCGATCCGGGGCCGGTCAATAGCCACCAGGCTGAACTCGGCGGCCACGAAGAAGGCGTTGACGGCCAGCAGTACAGCGACCGCAACCAGCCCGAGGAGGATGGACATCTCCGCCCGAGCCTACCGATGACCGTCCGCTCAGCCCGGCCGACCTGAGGAAAGCCCGATTCGGAGCCACCGAAGATAGTTCGATACCCTAACCATTGTGCCCCCAACCTCAGGACAAGACCCGACGTCTGGCGACGTCCCGCAGGTGGTGGCGGCAGCCCGGGCGGCAGCCAAGCTGGCCCGCCAGGTCACCATTCCGCTCGGCGAGGTTGATCTGAGTCTCCCCCAGTACCGGGTCCTGGCTTTCCTGGAGGAAGGTGAAGCCGCCCCCTCCGACCTGGCTGGCCGCCTCTCCGTGAGCCGACCCTCCATCACCGCCCTCATGGACGGCCTCATCACCCGCGGCCTGGTAGAGCGCCGACCCGATACCGACGACGGGCGTCGGGTCCACCACCACCTAACCGACGATGGCCGCAACGTCCTCCAGCGAGCCGACCAAGCGGTTGGTGACCGCTTGGTCGCTATCGGAACGCACGTGAATGCCGGTGATCCCAGCGTCCTGATCGCCAGCCTGGCCCGCTTCGGGCAAGCCATTCGGGCCGCCCGAGCCGCCGGCACTACATGACCCCGACGGGAACAACCGCCGCCCCACAGGCCACCGTCGATCCCGATCCCACCAAGGGGTGGTTCCGCCGGTTGCTGCCCATCATCCGCGCCCACCGGTCGGCATTCGGCATCGTGCTGGCCACCGGTTTAACCGGCCTGGCCGTTCAGGTGTCCGTCCCCATGGTCCTCCGCCAGGCCATCGACATAGCCGTCCACGAACGGACCGGACACCTAGAGACCTACGTGATCCTGCTCGTGGTCATGGCCCTGACCTCGTTTGGCCTGCGCTTCACCTACCGGTACCTGCTCTTCGGAACGGCCTGCCGGATCGAAACCGACCTCCGTTCCCTGCTCTATGGACACCTGACCCGGCTGTCGTTCTCGTTCTACGACCGGGTGGCGGCCGGCGAGGTCATCTCGCGGGCCAATTCCGACATCCGGTCCATCCAACTGCTCCTGGCCTTCGGACCTCTGGCCGGGCTGTCGGTGATCAGTTTCTTCATGGCGCTGGGCTTCATGCTCAGCATCCACGTTCCGCTGGCTCTGGTGACCGTGTCCACCATGCCCTTCGTGTACATCCTCGGCCAGCGGCTTCGCGACCAGGTATTCCCCCTCTCGTGGGTAACCCAGGGACGAATGGCCGAGGTGGCCATGGTGGTCGACGAGAACGTCAACGGCACCCGGGTCGTCAAGTCGTTTGCCGCCGAAACCGACCAGATCGCCCTTCTGGCCAAGGTCGCCGATCGCCTCCGCTGGTCGGCCACCGCCCTGATCGAGGCCCGAGCCCGGTTCAACCCCCTGATCGAGGCACTTCCCCGGCTCGGCATGGCCCTGGTGCTGCTCTACGGAGGACATCTGGCCATCGACAATCAGCTCGGGATCGGTTCCCTGTTCGCATTCAGCGGCTACGTCACCATGATCGCCGTCCCATTCCGGATGTTCGGCTTCGTCTTGCTCCAGGCTCAGCGGGCCGCCGCCTCGGCGATCCGCATCTACGAGATCCTCGACGAGCAGCCCGAGATTGTCGACCGTCCCGGCGCCCGGGCGCTGATCGACCCCCGGGGGCGGGTTGAGTTCCGCGGCGTGACCTTCGCCTACCCCTCTTCGGAAGGGGCCCCGTCGCCACCCGTGCTCGTGGACTTCAACCTCGTTCTCGAACCCGGCGAGACAGTGGCCCTCGTGGGGCGCACCGGCTGTGGGAAATCCACCGTGGCCCGGCTACTACCCCGCTTCTACGACGTCGCTGCCGGCGCCGTCCTAGTCGACGGCACCGACGTACGTGACCTGACCCTGTCCAGCCTTCGACACCACGTCAGCCAGGTACCCGACGAGGCCTTCCTGTTCTCCGACTCTCTCCACGACAACATCGCATTCGGCCGTCCCGACGCCACCGCTGACGAGGTAGAAGCCGCCGCCCGGGTAGCCCGGGCCGACGGGTTCATCCGCGATATGGACGGCGGGTACGACGAGGTGGTCGGAGAGCGGGGCTACACGCTGTCCGGCGGACAACGTCAACGGGTCTCCATAGCCCGTGCCGTGCTGACCAACCCGCGGATCCTGATCTTGGACGACGCCACCAGCGCCGTAGACGTACGAACCGAGGAGGGTATCCACCAGGCGTTGGCCGGAATCCTCGAGGACCGGACCACACTGGTCATTGCTCACCGACTGTCCACGATCAACCTGGCCGACCGGGTGGTGCTCCTGGAAGACGGCCGCATCGTGGCCAACGGCACCCACAGCCACCTGATGGTCACCGAGCCCCGGTATGCGGCCATCGTGGCCCAGGGCGAGGACCCCGGAGAGGACGCCTGATGGGCGGCCACCACGGGTTCTTCACTGGGCCGACCTCAGTCCAAGCCAACGCCCAAGCCGGACTGCCGTTCGCCGAGGTCCCCGAGGAACTCCGGAGCCGTATCGAGGAAGTTCTACGCCACGAGCCCGAGCATCCGGAACCGGTGGTTGCCTTCTCCCACCACGACTGGGACCGGCGTCCCTTCGGGCTTCGGACCTTTCTCGCCCCCCACGCCGGCGGCCTCCTGATGGCCCTCCTCCTGGTCGTAGTGGAGGCCGGGTTGCTGCACCTAGGTCCGCTGCTCACCCAGATCGGTATCGACCAGGGCGTCATGCCCCGGGACCGCGGGGTACTGGTAACAGTCGCCCTGGCCTACGTCGGAGCCGTGGGCCTCTCGACGGTGGCCTCCTGGCTGCGGACCCGGTTCACTGGCCGCCTCGGCGAGCGCCTTGTCTACGAGCTCCGGCTTCGGGTCTTCAGCCACTTCCAACGCCAGTCTCTGGACTTCTTCACCGGGGAGAAATCGGGCGTCCTGATGACCCGGATGACCAGCGACATCGAAGCTCTCACCACTCTGATGCAAGAGGGGCTGGTCAACTTCGCCGTCCAAGCCATGACCCTCATCGTGATCACCGTCTACCTGGTCATCCTGGACCCGACACTTGCCGTGGTCTGTCTCCTGACCGTCATTCCCGTCAACGTGGTGCTCACCCTGTGGTTTCGACGGGTGTCACTCATCGGCTACCTGCGGGTTCGTGATCGGATCGCCGACGTGCTGGCCAACCTGTCGGAAAGCCTGGCGGGGATACGGGTGATCGCCGCCTTCAACCGACGAGACCACGACGTGGCCCGCCACCAACGGGTTATCGACGACCACCTGGAGGCCAACCTGTATACGGGACGGGCCCAGGCCCTGTTCGGGCCGGGGACTGAGTCGATCGGGATCGCCACACAAGCCGTAGTCCTCCTGGTCGGCGGTCGGATGGCGCTTCGGGGCGAGGTAACCATCGGCGAACTGACCGCCTTCCTGCTCTTCCTGACGTCGTTCTTCGCGCCGGTCCAAACGCTCGTCCAGCTCTATAACCAATACCAACAGGGCAGCGCCGCCGTGGTGAAGCTGCGAGACCTGCTAGCCACCGAACCCACGGTGGCCGAGCGAGCCGACGCCGTGGATCTTCCCCCAATCAGAGGCGACATCCATCTGGACTCGGTGACATTCGGATACGACCCGGACCATCTGGTGCTCCGGGAAGTCGACCTGCACCTGTCGGCAGGCGAAGTCCTGGCGGTGGTGGGCCCTACCGGGGCCGGAAAGTCAACCATCGCCAAGCTCATCATCCGCTTCCACGATCCGACGTTCGGCCACGTGACCATCGATGGGCACGATCTGCGGGAGGTGTCCATCGACTCGCTGAGGCGCCAGCTCGGCGTTGTCCCCCAGGAGCCATTCCTGTTCAACGGAACGATCCGGGACAACGTGGCCTTTGCCCGCCCGACTGCCACCCGTGAAGAGGTGTGGGAGGCCTGTCGGGCCGTCGGACTCCAGGGGCTGGTGGACCGGATGCCGGACGGCATAGACACCCCGATCCACGAGCGGGGGGCGTCGCTGTCGGCCGGTGAGCGCCAACTGGTGGCCCTGGCCCGAGCCTTCCTGGCCCGTCCCCGGGTGCTGGTCCTCGACGAGGCCACGTCGAATCTGGACTTGCTCTCGGAATCGGTGATCGAGCGGGCGCTGGATTCGGTGCTGGAGGGCCGGACAGCCATCCTCATCGCCCACAGGCTGGCCACCGCCATGCGGGCCGACCGGATCGCCGTAGTCGACGACGGCCGGATCGTCGAGCACGGAACCCACGATGACCTCGTGGCCTACGGCGGTCAGTATGCGGCCATGGTCGAAACTTGGGAGCGCCACGCCGAGGGAGTGCGGTAAGCGCCGGCCAGCTGATCACTGGCCTGGTCGCTTTAGCCTTCGGGTACACGTTGCAGGATCTCCTGGGATTCCGAACCGGCGTCTATGCCGCTCCCCTACCGGTCCGCTCGCTGCCCGACCGATTCGAGGGTCGACCAACGGACGGCAGGTCCTAGGGTCAACGGCGTGCCGGAACCCGTCCTCGAACTCATCGCTGTCGGTCGCCGGACCGGTGGGACGACACTCCTGTCGGGAATCGACTGGCGCATCGACCCCGGACAGCACTGGATAGTCCTGGGACCCAACGGCTCCGGGAAGACCACCCTGCTGCGGATTGCCGGCCTGCACCTGCACCCGACCACCGGCTCGGTCCGGGTGTTGGGCCACACCCTCGGGCGGACCGACGTGCGATCGCTGCGGTCCCGGATCGGCTACGCCTCAGCGGCCCTAGCCGATGCGATACGTCCGGGCCTGACGGCCGCCGAGGTGGTCATGACGGCCCGCCATGGTGCCCTGGAGGCCTGGTGGCACCGCTACTCGGATGACGACCGGGAGCGCTCCCGGTCGCTCTTGGACCGGGTGGGCTGCGGGGCACGGGCCGACCACCCTTTTGGCGCCCTCTCGTCCGGCGAGCGACAGCGGGTGCTTCTGGCTCGGACGCTAATGGTCGATCCCGACTTGCTGCTACTAGACGAGCCGACGGCCGGTCTGGACCTCGGCGGCCGCGAGGAGCTAGTTGCCACCCTGGCCAACCTGGCCGCCAACCCGGACACCCCACCCATGGTGCAAGTCACCCACCACGTAGAGGAGATTCCCCCAGGCTTCACTCACGGTCTGCTGCTAGATGGCGGACGGGTAGCGGCCGCTGGGCTGCTGGCCACGGTCCTCACCAGCAAGGCCCTTTCGCAGTGCTACGGCATGGACCTCCACCTCTCGACTGACGCCGGGCGATGGACTATCCAGGTCGACAGGACCGACCGGTGACCGGCGGACACGCCCTGGTGGTGACGGGCGGGCCGTTACCGACCAACCAGGGGCCACTACCCTCCGCCGACCTGGTCATCGCTGCTGACGGCGGGGCCGACAACGCGGCGGATCTCGGGCTCGCCGTCGACCTGGTCGTCGGTGACCTGGACTCGGCCTCGTCAACCGCCGTCGCCCGAGCCGGGAAGGTGGAGCGCCATCCGGAAGACAAGGACGAGACTGACCTGGAGCTGGCCCTGGGAGCCGCAGTAGCGGCCGGTACAAGATCGGTGACCGTGGTCGGCACGCTGGGCGGGCGGGTTGACCACGCTCTGGCCAACCTGCTGGTGGCCGCCAGCGAGCGGTGGTCGAATTTGCGGATCGACCTCCGGATCGACGGGGCGCGGGCCTGGGTAGTTCGGGATCACGTGGAGGTCGTCGCCCAGGTTGGCGACGTGGTCAGCCTGCTGGCCGTGGGCGGCCGAGCCACCGGAGTGACCACCACCGGGCTGGCCTGGCCGCTGGCCGACGCCGAAGTGGAGCCCGGCGTGGGCCTCGGCCTGTCGAACCGCATGGCCGCCTCCAGAGCCGAGGTGGTCGTGGACGACGGCACGCTGCTCGTCATCGTGGACCGTACTGGACTTGAACCAGTGACCTCCCGCGTGTGAGGCGGGCGCTCTAGCCAACTGAGCTAACGGTCCGCAGGCGGACGAGGGTACCGCCGACGACGCGCTATCGGTCAGCCCACAGGCGTACCCGGGGGAGCGACGCAGACCTGTTCGGTTCGTGACGGGAGGACCACAGCCACCGCCCCGACCGGGCACGAGGTGCCTGCAACACCCCGAGCGGCGATGACCGGCGTCTCGGCCGTACACGGCACTACCCGGACCGTCGTCGACAGTTCAAGGCACGAACCAGGTTCTAGGCGCTTCGGAACCTCGCCTCCCCCGCCCAGGACGGCGGTGGCCACCAGAATCCCGACCAATAGGCCCACGCCGAGGACCATCGGACCAAAGCGGAGGGCGCACCCAACAGCTGGGGAGACGGTGACGGCCTGGAACGAGTCGCCCCGGCGTCCCGGGATCGGACCGTCGTCCGGTGGGGTCCGGATCGGGGGCTCCGCCGGTCGCCGGGCCAGGTCGTAAGCGGCTCGACGCTTACGGTCCCTGAGGACCCGCCACGCCTCGTTAACGGCCGCCATCCGGGTCTCGGCCTGCCGGCGTTCAGCCTGGTCGGTTGCCCGGTCCGGATGGATCCGGGCGGCCAGGGCCCGGTAGGCGGCGCGCACCTCCTGATCAGACGCCGTCGCTGGCACCCCGAGGGTGCGGTAGTGGTCGTCGCCGGGACCGGACACCCGACCACCCTACGGGTGGCCTACCCGGCGCTACCGTTCCGGTGGATGACCGAGATCGCCTGTCCGGCCTGCGGCGAGGACGAGGACCTCCGGGGTCGCCACGGCGGCGCCCCCGGCTCGGAGACCATCACCGTGACCTGTCAGGCGTGTGAGATGTCGTGGGTCCGTGACCTGGCCCCGACCTGCCCCACCTGCGGGACGACTGACGTCCGGGCTGCCCTGCAATCGATCGTCGATAAGTCTCGGGGCACCCAGCTCTCAATCCAGTCCATGCGCGTCGTTCACCTCTGTCCGAACTGCGATGGGGAACGCTTGGCGGTCTGGAACCGCTCCAACACTCCGCTGCGACCTGACGAACTCCCGTACGACGGCGACTGAAGTCGGTCCGGTCAGCCCTCCAGTAGGCGTCCGGCCAGAACTTCCAACCCGACCACCCGGCTGCCCTTGATTAGCACGGCGTCGGCGGAACCCAGGGCCAAGCTGTCCAAGTGGTCCGCTACGGCTTCTGCTTCTAGCGGTTCGAGTCCGTAGAGGTCGGTCCCCACCGCCACCAGGGTGATCCCCCGCTCCGCGGCCTGTTCGGCTACCGCAGCGTGGGCTGGGGCCTCCTCGTCACCTAACTCGGCCATGAGGCCTACCACGGCGATCCGGCGCCCTGTCACGGCTACAGCGACCAGGGCGTCCAGGCTGGCCAGCATGGAGGTCGGGTTGGCGTTGTAGGCGTCGTTGATGACAGTCAGGCCGTCGGGAGCACGCTGTACGTCCATCCTCCACGGGGAGAGCCGGGCTTCGGCCAGGCCGGCTGCCACGTCGGCCAGCGGGACGTCCAGGAAGAGGCCGGTGGCTGCGGCGGCCACGGCATTGGCGACCATATGGGCCCCGTGGACGGCAAGGCGGACATCGATGCGCCCCCACGGCGACTCCAAGCGGAACGACGGCCGGGCGGAATCGTCCACCACCACCTTCTGGGCTCGGACCTCTCCCTGGTCGCCGAACGTCAGGACCGGGCATCGGGCCCGACTGGCCTGGCCCATCACGTCAGGTGCGTCAGCATTGAGCACCGCGCAGCCGTAGGACGGCAAGCTGTCCAGAATCTCGCCCTTCGTGCGAGCCACGGACTCTAGGGAGCCGAAGACCCCGGTGTGGGCGGCGGCCACCGTGGTCACCACCCCTACGTCCGGTCGGGCGATGGCGCACAGGTCGGCAATGTCGCCCTCGGTCCGGGCTCCCATCTCTACGACGAGGAACCGGGCGTCATCGGCTGCGCCGAGCAAGGTCAGAGGGACCCCGATCTCGTTGTTGAATGACCGGACCCCGGCATGGGTTCCGCCGATCCGGGCCAACACGGCGGCCGTCAGGTCCTTAGTCGACGTCTTGCCCACGCTGCCGGTGATCCCGACCACCTGGGCCTCGGTGGAGTCTCGGGCTGTCGCGCCCAGCGTCCTCAGCGCCATCGCCGTGTCCGGCACTCGTATGGCCGTCCCCGGGCCGGCCGGGCCGGAGGTCAAGTGGGCACCGGCGCCGGCCTCCATTGCCGCCCCGATGAAATCGTGGCCGTCTCGTTCAGCGACCAGCGGGACGAACAGACAGCCGGGGGTCGTGGCCCGCGAGTCCTGAGTGGCACCGTCCAGCAAGACGTCCTCACCAACCAAATCGCCGCGAACAGCCACGGCAGCCTGCGATGCCCGAAACCTCACGAGACGTGACCCTACGATGCCCGGGTGGTCACCCGCCGTCGTCTCGTCGTGCTGTTCGGGGGCCGCAGTGCCGAGCACGACGTGTCTTGTGTATCGGCCCGCCACGTCCTAGCCGCCGCGGACGCCGACACCTACGAGGTTGTCCCAGTGGGCATTGCCCGTGACGGTCGGTGGATGTTGGCTGAGTCCTCTGCTGCAGCGCTGGCCGACGGCTCCCTCGGTGACCGACTGAACCCGAACGGACCCGCCTGGGACCCGCTCCCTCGCCTTGCCGAGATGTCAGCTGCAGGACCGGTGGCCGTATTTCCCCTTGTCCATGGGCCCTTAGGTGAGGACGGGACCTTGCAGGGCCTTCTCGAGATGGCCGACGTTCCCTACGTGGGAAGCGGGGTGCTGGGATCGGCGCTGGCTATGGACAAGCTGGCCGCCAAGGAGATAGCGGCCCACCACGGTCTCCCCCAGGCTCGCTACCGGGGATTCCACGCCGACCAGTTAGTCGGAGGGGGTTCAGAAGGTCACCGGGCCACCCTGGAGTCCCTCCTGTCAGAGCTGGGACCGCGCGTGTTTGTGAAGCCGGCGAATCTGGGCTCGTCGGTGGGCGTGGCGCCAGCCGACGACGTGACCTCGTTGGACGCCGCCCTGGCCGATGCCGCCTCCTACGACGAGTGGGTGGTGGTCGAAGAGGCCGTCACCGGCCGGGAGATTGAGCTGGCGGTACTAGGCGACCGGGTTCCCCAGGTGTCGGGCCCCGGAGAGATCCGTCCCGGTGATGCGTTCTACAGCTACGCCGACAAGTACGAGACTGACGACGCCGAGCTGATTGACGAGCCCGATCTCGCTCCGGATGTCGCCGTGGGGTTCCAGGAGATGGCCGCCCGGGCATTCATCGCCCTGCGGTGTTCGGGCATGGCCCGGGTGGATTTCTTTCTGGCCGACGACGGTCGGATGCTCCTCAACGAGGTAAATACCATCCCCGGTTTCACGCCCATCTCGATGTACCCGCGGTTATGGCAGAAGGCGGGCCTGTCCTATCCGGCCCTCATTGACCGGTTGGTCGATCTGGCTGTGGAACGCCACGCACGCCGGCGCCGCAACACGGCACACTGACCGGTCCGGGTCAGGTTGCCGGGTCGACCGAAGCTCGCAGAAACCGCAGCAGTTCGCGTCGGCGCTGTACGACCGGCCGCAGAGTAGGCCCCACTCCAGCGGCGCGAAGGACCTCGATCTCGGTCGCCACGCCGACCACGGTGGAATAGGCGCTGAGCAGCAGGAGTTGGGCGTCGGTCCGACGCATCCGCCCAGCGGCCATCTCGGCTTCCATCCACACCCGGGCCCGGGCCAGGAGCGGCTCCAGATGCCCTCGGAGGCGTTGGGCACCCGGCGAGTTGGGTCGGCTGACCTCCCTGAGCAGACCGAGCAGGACCGGCTGGTCGAGGGCCACCCGGAACACGGCCCGCACCATGGCCTCCACCCGGTCACCGTCCGGCTGGTCTTCGACTAGCGCCTCCTCCAGGGCGGACACCATCTCGCCGGCGCACCTGTCGACCACGGAGTTGAGCAGGCCCCTCTTGGAGACGAAGTGGTAGAGGATCGTCTGCTTGCGGATCCCCAGGCCGACGGCCAGGGCGTCCAGGGAGGTGCCGTCATACCCGGCGGTGCCGAACGAGGCCAGGGCGGCGTCCAGTACCCGGTCCTTGGTGCTCCCAGGGGCTTCGGTCGTTGCCACGGGACCACCGTAGCCCGCTTCTCTACCAAGTGGTAAATAGCCTGACCATCTGGTAGACAACTGGGGTGATCCCCGAAAAACTGGCCGGGCGCCGTATCGCCATCACTGGAAGCACTGGCTTTCTCGGTACCGCCCTCGTGGAACGCCTCCTGCGCTGTGCCCCGGACTGCGAACTGGTCCTGGTCGTACGCCCGGGCCGCCGGGGCGCAGACCGGCGGGTAGAACGAGACATCCTGCGCAACGATGCCTTTGAGCGCCTCCGAGCCGACCTGGGAGCTGACGAGTTCGTCAAAATGGCCGACCGTCGTATCACCGCGGTAGCCGGCGACGTGACCATCGACGGCCTCGGACTGGACGAAGAGGGCCGGATCGCCCTCGCCTCCTGCGACCTCGTCATCCACTCAGCGGCTGCCGTGAGTTTCGACTCTCCCCTTGATCAGGCCGTCGAGGTCAACCTTCTAGGTCCAGTCCGGATTGTCCAGACTCTGGCCGAGCTGGGCGTGGCTCCCCACCTGGTCGCCGTCTCCACCTGCTACGTGGCCGGAAGCCGGCGGGGCGCCGCCCCGGAGGAGGCTGTGGACGCCAGCCCCTTCTTCGTAGAAGTGGACTGGCGGACCGAGGTGGACTCGGCTCGCAGGATCCGGAATGAGACGGAGACCGACAGCCGAACCCCAGAACACCTCCGGGACTTTCGCGAGCAGGCCCACGGCGAGCTGGGGGCCGCCGGCACTCCCAGCTTGGCCGCCAAGACCGAGCAGTTGCGCTCCCGGTGGGTGGATGACCGGATGGCTGAGGCCGGCGTGGCGCGAGCCTCCTCGCTGGGCTTTCCTGATGCGTACGCCTATACCAAGGCTCTCGGTGAGATTGCGTCGGCCGAGGTGGCCGGTGACGTACCGATCAGCGTGGTGCGCCCGGCCATCATCGAATCAGCGCTGGCCGAGCCGTCTCCGGGCTGGATCCGAGGTTTCCGGATGGCCGAGCCGGTCATCATCTCCTACGCCCGGGGCCTCCTGAAGGAGTTCCCCGGGGTCCCTGAGGGCACCATCGACGTCATCCCCGTCGACTTCGTGGTGGCCGCCATCTGCGCCGTGGCTGCCCGTGGCCCACTGGGACCGGACGATGGCGACGACATCGTCCAGGTTGCGTCGGGCAGCGTCAATCCGCTGCGCTACGGCCACCTCGTGGACATGGTTCGCGAGTGGTTCACCGAGCACCCCATCTACGACGATCTGGGACAGCCCATTCCGGTTCCCCAGTGGTCGTTCCCGGGCCGGGGCCGCGTCAAGAAGCAACTTGAGCGGGCCGGTACCGCCCTGGACCGGGCCCAGAAAGTGTTTGACGTGTTACCCGTCCGGGGCCGCCAGGCTGAGGTGGGGGCCCGCCTCGAGGAGCGGCGCGAGCTGGTCCGTCGGGCCGAGGGCTACGTCGACCTGTACGGCGCCTACGCAGAGTGCGAGGCCGTCTACGGCCTCGACAATCTGCTCGGCCTGTGGGGCTTGTTGGACGACGCCGACCGGCGGGCCTTCTGCTTCGACCCCCGGGTAATCGACTGGGACCACTATGCCCCTGAGGTGCACCTGCCGTCCGTGGTCCGGGCCGGTCGGGTGCCCATGAAGCCGCCGGCTCGGGGCGGCGAGAGCCGGTCGGCTCGCCTCCGGCGACAGGTCCTGGCGCCGGAACGACAGCTGGTGGCCTTCGACCTCGAGAACACCCTGATCGCCTCCAACGTCGTGGCGTCCTACGCCTGGCTTGGCAGCCGCCGCCTGCGGGGCCGGGACCGGGCCCGCTTCGTGGCCGGGCTGGTGGCCGAGGTCCCCACCCTGTTGTCGCTCGACAGGAAGGACCGCAGTGACTTCCTGCGCCACTTCTACCGACGCTACGAGGGCGCTCCGGTAGACCAGATCGCCGCCGACAGCTTGGAGAAGTTCAGCGAACTAATACTTGCCAAATCGTTCCCGACCGGCATCCGACGGGTCCGCGAACACCGAAACCTCGGCCACCACACCGTCCTAATCACCGGTGCCCTGAACTTTGTGGTCGAACCGTTCCGTCCCCTGTTCGACGACATCGTGTCTGCCGAGCTGGAGGTGGTCGACGGGACCTACAACGGCCGCCTGACCGCCGTTCCGCCCACCGGGGAGGCCCGCTACCAGGCTCTCTTTGACCACGCAGTGGCCCACGACTTGGACCTCCGCGAGTCGGTTGCCTATGCCGATTCGGCAAGCGACCTGCCCATGCTGGAGGCTGTCGGCTTCCCGGTGGCTGTCAACCCAGAGACCCGACTGGCCGGCATTGCCCGTAAGCGGGGCTGGCTCGTCGAGGACTTCCGCAAGGCGCCCGGCATGCGACGCAACCCGCTGCCCCTGGCCCCGGTGGGGAGAGTCTGACGGTGAAGGCCCTGCAGTTCCGCCGTAATCTGCCCCGCTACGCGGCGGCCCGTATCGCCGGGGGGTTTGTGCCCGGTCGCGGCGCCTCAGCCGGCCCGCTGAGCCTCGTCGACATGGACCCGCCCACCCCGCCGGGACCCGATTGGGTGACGGTCCGACCCCGCCTGTCTGGGATCTGCGGCTCTGATCTGGCCACCGTGGACGGTCGCTCGGCCCGCTACTTCGAGCCCCTGGTGTCCTTTCCATTCGTCCCCGGACACGAGGTGGTCGGCGACCTGGACGACGGCTCCCGGGTGGTCCTCGAGCCAGTTCTAGGCTGCGTGAGCCGCAACCTGGAGCCGGCCTGTCCGCCGTGCGCCGACGGCCACCTCGGTAACTGCCAGCACACCCCGTTTGGAGACCTAGAGCCGGGCATCCAGACCGGCTCGTGCCACGACACGGGCGGTGGCTGGGCCACCGCGTTCACCGCCCACCCCTCCCAACTCCACCGGGTTCCCGACGACCTCGATGACTCAGCGGCCGTAATGGTCGAACCCACAGCGTGTGGTATTCACGCCGCCTTGGCCGCCCAGGTGCCCGACAACGGCGTGGTGGTCGTCCTCGGGACGGGAACCCTTGGCCAGGTCTCGCTGGCCGCCCTTCGGGCTCATGCCGCGCCCCGGACTATTTTGGCCACCGCTCGCTATCCCGAACAGCGCCGGATGGCAGCCGTGCTGGGAGCTGACCTAGTGGTCGCTCCCGACGAGGTCCGGCGGGCCGTCCGAAGGGCCACCGGCAGCCGGGCCATCGGCGCCCCGGCCGTCGGCGAAGCCTCCGAGGGATTCGTGGACCGCCTCACTGGCGGCGCCGACGTGGTCTTGGACTGCGTCGGCTCGTCGTCCAGCCTGACCGATGCCCTGGCCATCGTCCGCCCCCGGGGTCGCATCGTCTTGGTCGGTATGCCGTCCGAGATCACCCTGGAACTCACCCCCTTGTGGCACCGGGAGATTGAGTTGGTCGGTGCCTACACCTACGGCACCGAATCCCTAGCCAACGGCACCACGCGTCGCACCTTCGACCTGGCCACTGACCTGGTCCGCGACGCCGATCTGGGCCGCCTCGTGACCGCCACCTACCCTCTATCCCGCTACCGCGAGGCCCTCGAACACGCCGCAGCGGCCGGCCGACGGGGAGCCACCAAGATCGCCTTCGACCTCCGAGACGAGAAGGAGCGCAACGCCCTGTGAGCAACGGACGCCACCTCGCACCCCGACCCGGCTTCGTCCTCGACGTGGACCGCAACAGCCCGCCCATCGTGTTCCACCACGGGGAGGGCTTCCGCCTGGAGAAGCTCCCAGCCGGCCGCTCCCGGGTGATCTACCCAGCCGAGCCTCTCGAGGGTCTGACCGATCCCGATGGCGCTATCCGGCACGCCCTCGACAATCCGATCGGCGATTCGGAGCCCCTCCGGGCCCTGCTTCACGCCGACATGAAACTGACTATCGCCTTTGACGACATCTCACTCCCCCTGCCTCCCATGCGCCGCCCAGACATCCGCCAGCGGGTCATCGAGGCCGTGCTGGACCTTGCCGCCGAGGCCGGCGTGGATGACGTCCATCTGATCGCTGCCCTGGCCATTCACCGGCGGATGACCGAGGACGAGCTGCGCCACGCAGTGGGCGATCGGGTATATGACGCCTTCGCCCCTGACGGCCGCCTCTACAACCACGACGCCGAAGATCCGGACGGCATGGTTGTGCTGGGTGAAACCCCGCACGGCGAAGACGTGCAGTTCAGCCGGCGGGCCGCAGAGAGCGACCTGGTGGTCTACGTCAACATCAATCTGGTGGCCATGGACGGAGGCCACAAGAGCACGGCCACTGGCTTGTCCGGCTACACGGGCCTACGTCACCACCACAACGTCCACACCATGCAGGAATCCCGATCGTTTATGGACCAGGAGAACTCGGCACTGCACGCCTCCAACTGGCGGATGGGCAAGGTCATCCGGGACGCCGGAGTGAAGATCTTCCAGATCGAGACCACGGTCAACAACGACACCTTCGGTCGCGAGGGCCCCCTGGCCCTGCTCCAGAAGCGAGAGTGGGAGTGGTCGACCCGGGACCGCATGCAGTTCCTGGCCATGAAGGCAGGCCTGGACGTGATGCCGTCGTCGGCCAAGCGGAAGGTCTTCTCATCCTGGCAGGCTCCGTACGCCCTCACGTCGGTACAGGCCGGCGAGGTGGAGGCGGTACACGAGGTCACTACAGCCAACGTCTACCGCCAGCATCTCGTTCCAGTGGAGGGCCAGACCGATGTCTTGACCATGGGGCTCCCCTACATCTGTCCCTACAACGTCAACTCGATCATGAACCCGATCCTGGTCATGTGTCTGGGCCTTGGGTACTTCTTCAACCTGTACCGAGGCCGGCCGCTGGTCCGGGAAGGCGGCGTCCTCATAATGAGCCACCCCACCCCGTGGGAGTTTCATCCCGTCCACCACCCCAGCTACATCGACTTCTTTGAGCAGGTGCTAGCCGACACCACCGACCCGGTCGAGATTGAGCGCAAGTACGAGAAGCAGTTCGCCGAGGACGAGTGGTACATCCACCTGTACCGGAACTCCTACGCCTACCACGGTGTCCACCCCTTCTACATGTGGTACTGGGGCAGCCACGCCCTTCAACACCTCGGACGGGTGGTCGTAGTGGGCGGCGATCCGGCCGCAGTGCGCAGGATGGGCTTCCAGGCGGCCTCCACCCTGCAGGACGCCCTGGAAATGGCCTCCGACGTAGTCGGCCCACAGCCCACAGTCACCCACATCAAGAACCCGCCAATCCTGATGGCCGACGTCAGCTGAGCCGATGGGACAAGTGAGCCTCCGGGTGGCCAAGGCCCGGGCCATGGTCGGGCGCTTCGGCTTCCCGTGGCAGGCAGCGCCAGTTCCCACTGGTGTCGCCCCAGTACCCTCCACCCGGCAACTGGGTGCCGACTACGACACCGCCTGGGCCCGCCGGTACCCGGCCCGCCTGGCTAGGGCCGCTCTCGTCGAGGGGGTGATGCGACCCACCATGTCAGCCATCGCCTCGCCCAACCGCCGGGGCCTGGACCGGCTCGACGACCTAGACGGGCCCGTGGTCTTCGTGGCCAACCACCACAGCCATGCCGACACGCCCCTGCTGCTCACCTCGATCCCCGAACCATGGCGCCACCGTGTAGTGGTCGGTGCGGCAGCTGACTACTTTTTTGGAAACCGGCTCAGCGGCGCCGTCTCGGCGTTAGCCATCGGTGCCGTGCCGATCGAGCGGACCAGGGTGGGCCGCCGGTCCGCCGACATGGCCCGCGATCTGATCGACGACGGGTGGAGCGTGCTGCTCTACCCAGAGGGCGGACGCAGCCCAGACGGGTGGGGACAGGAGTTCCGTGGCGGTGCTGCCTTCCTTGCCATCCGTTGCAAGGTCCCGGTAGTTCCGATCCACCTCCAGGGCACGGGGCGGATTTTACGTAAGGGCCGAACCCTGCCCCGACCGTCGCGGACCACGGTCACTTTCGGCGACCCGGTGCGAGCCAACGACGAAGAGAATGCCCGCGCCTTCGCGGTCCGGCTCCAAGCCGCAGTGGCCGCCCTCGGCGACGAGGCCTCTTCAGACTGGTGGCAGGCGCGCCGCCGGGCCCACGCCGGTACCTCACCTGGGCTCACCGGACCGGCCATCGGGGCCTGGCGCCGCGCCTGGGTGCTCGGTGACCGAAACCGAGGAATCGGCAGGAAACGCCCCCGATGGCCGGAACTCTGAGCTCAAAAGTCCACAATTCTGCATTCCAGCTCGAACTTCTATATTTCTTTAACCTCTCGCCCAAAGCCCGGGCCGAGTGAGTCCAGTAGTTTCCGAAATATTGACGGAATCGCGGCCAACGTCGGCCTTGCGTCCCCCGGATCCCACTATCCCGCCTACCAAACAAGACCAGCGAGATCAAAGATGGCCGTCGCCGCCTCCACCCCTATTGAACTAATCCAGGGCGTGTACGCCACTCTTGACGAGCGTCTGGAGGTCGGCCGTCGTCGCATGGGAGGCCCGCTGACCCTGGCCGAGAAGATTCTGGTCAACCACCTGGACGACCCGGAGGACGCCGCCCTGGAGCGGGGCGTGTCGTACGTGGACCTACGGCCCGACCGGGTAGCCATGCAGGACGCCACGGCCCAGATGGCATGGTTGCAGTTCATGACCGCCGGCCTCGATGAGGTCCAGGCCCCGACAACCACCCACTGCGACCACCTCATCCAGGCCCGCGACGACGGCAAGAGGGACCTTGCGGCCGCCGTGGACGGTAACCGCGAGGTCTACAACTTCTTGTCCTCGGTGTCTGCGCGCTACGGCGCTGGGTTCTGGAAGCCCGGCTCCGGGATCATCCACCAGGTGGTACTGGAGCAGTACGCCTTCCCCGGTGGAATGATGATCGGCACCGACAGCCACACCCCGAACGCCGGCGGACTAGGCATGGTGGCCGTCGGGGTGGGTGGCGCCGACGCCGTCGACGTGATGACCGGATTCCCGTGGAACGTGCGTTGGCCGAAGCTCATCGGCGTCCACCTGACCGGCCACCTGGACGGCTGGGCGGCCCCCAAGGACGTCATCTTGAAGGTAGCCGACATCCTCACCGTTACGGGCGGTACGGGTGCCATCGTGGAGTACTTCGGTCCCGGCGCCCGCAGCCTGTCGGCCACCGGCAAGGGCACCATCTGCAATATGGGCGCCGAGATCGGTGCCACCACCTCTTTATTCGCCTACGACGACGCCATGTCCCGCTATCTAAAGAGCACCGGCCGCGAGGCGGTGGCCGACGCGGCCGACACCGTGGCCCATCACCTACGGGCCGACGACGAGATCGAAGCCAACCCGGGGGCCTTCTTCGACCAGGTCATCGAGATCGACCTGTCGACCCTGTCGCCCCATATCAACGGACCCCACACCCCCGACCTAGCCCGCCCGGTGGCCGAACTGGGTGCCGAAGCCGAACGAGAGGGCTGGCCGATGGTCGTCAGCGCCGGACTGATCGGCTCGTGCACCAACTCGTCCTACGAGGACATCACCCGGGCAGCCAGCATCGCCCGGGACGCCGTAGCTAAGGGGTTGACCGCTAAGGCGCCCCTGTTGGTCACCCCCGGGTCCGAACAGGTCCGGGCCACCATCGAACGCGACGGGCTGCTGGCCGACTTCGAGGCCCTCGGCGCCCGGGTGCTGGCCAACGCCTGCGGCCCATGCATCGGGCAGTGGGACCGCCAGGACATGGAGGACGGCGTCCCCAATTCCATCGTCACCAGTTACAACCGGAACTTCCCGAAGCGCAACGATGGCTACGCCACCACGCATGCCTTTGTGACATCACCGGAGACGGTCATCGCCCTGACCATCGCCGGTCGCCTCGACTTCGACCCGGCTTCCGACACCCTCACCAACGAGGCCGGTGAGGAGGTCCGCCTAGCTGTCGGCGCCGGTGAGGAGCTCCCAGCTGCCGGGTTCGAGCCCGGCGAAGAGACCTTCCAGGCACCGCCGCAAGACGGCTCGTCAGTCGAGGTTTCCATCTCGCCGACCAGCGACCGATTGCAGTTGCTCACTCCGTTCCCAGCCTGGGACGGCGCCGACCTGACCGACCTGATGGTTCTGGTCAAGGCCCGAGACAAGTGCACCACCGACCACATCTCGATGGCCGGACCGTGGCTGCGGTACCGAGGCCACCTGGAGAACATCTCGGGCAACGTCTACATGGGGGTCGTGAACGCCTTTACCGGCGAGGTGGGCACTGGCTGGGACGCCACTGACGGTGGGACCCGCCCCTATCCGGAGATCGCCCGCCGCTACCACGAGGCCGGCATCGGCTGGGTGGCTATCGGCGACGAGAACATGGGCGAGGGTTCGTCGCGGGAACATGCTGCCATGGAGCCCCGGTTCCGTGGGGCAAAAGCGGTCATCGCCCGGTCGTTCGCCCGGATCCACGAGACCAACCTAAAGAAGCAGGGGATCCTGCCGCTGACCTTCGCTGACCGGGACGACTATGACCGGATCGGTCCCGAGGACCGCGTCTCGGTGGTCGGCCTGGACAGCCTTGCCCCCAACACGCCGGTTGAGGTCGTCATCACCTCGCCGGACGGCACCACAACCAGCATCACCACCAACCACACCTACTCCGCCAACCAGATCGAGTGGTTCAAGGCGGGCAGTGCCCTGAACCTGATCCGCCAACGCACCGACTCCTGATCTAGGTCAGGACCCCTCAGGTACCAGACGGGCGTTTACAACAACGTCACCGGTCCAAGCCCACGAGAGAACGCACGTAGCGTCGCCGAACCTCTGGGCATGGTGCTCCCACGGGTCATGGTGCACCGACTCCCCGACCACCTTCGGCTCCCACGGACCGTCGTCGCGCTGGAACATGGCGGATCCGTGCAATAGGTGGTACGTCTCCTCGGCCGGGTGCTCGTGTCGCGGGTAGTGCAGGCCGGCTCCCCACACGCCCAGCCCCGCGGTGACCACGCTGGACTCGACCAGCCCACCGGGACCGATCACCCGCACATAGCCGTAGTTGTCCAGGAAGTGTTGCGACAACGTCGCCACGTATTCAGCGGTCTGGACCCAGTGAAGGGTCGGCGCCGCTGCTGCGAACGTCCGTAGCACCGGTCCTACGCCCGGAACGTCACTCTCCGGGTCGACATCGGCCAGAAGCCGAGCCACCGGCAGGACCACCGGTTCGTTTACAACTACTTCGACGGCGTCTAAGGCAGCAGTTAGCAGACTCCCCACCTCGGACAGCATGGGGTACCGCTCGGCGTCAGGATGTCCGGCGTAGAACCCGGCCAGGGCGGCGACGAGGTCCCCTCGCAGGTCGGAGCTCACGGACTCTCGGTTCTGAGGACCAATCTGGCAGTTCGCCGATGTCAAAACGACCGGAGTCGATATCCGCGATTACGGGCCTCGGCCAGGGTGTCGGGCCCGAAGCACAGGAACCGCTCGCTGGCCATCAACTCGTCGAGCACGATGGCCAGGGCCTCCTCGTCATTCACCTGGTCCAGGTCGTAGACCTGCTGGGTACGTTTATCCCCGACGAAGCGGTGGTGGGCGAAGGCCGACGGTCGATCCATGGCCGCCGACGCTAGCCCGTCCCCCTTCAGGCACTACCCACTGCTGAAGAGGAAACGAGACGGGGGCGCGCCCGCCAAGGCACGCCCCCGTCATCTTGATCGTCTGGAATTCCCGGGGCGACCGTTCATGCCGGCAGGGACCAGTGCCGGCGGTCAGGTCCCGGGGGTGGATCGGCGTGGTTTCGCCGGGTGGTCCAGCGCCGCTCAGCGGCCGCCCACCTCCGAAGTCCCACATCTACTGCTGCTGATCTGGACCACCTCCTCTCCTCGGTAAGGCCGACCCTACGCTCCGTGGCAGGGCCTCGTCGAAAACCCCGACACCGGAAAGTACGGCTCCGTACTAGGTCGCTTTAGTGGAGTGGTTGACCTACTGAGTTGGCCGAAACCCAGCCGTCAGCCGGAACGGGGCTCCTGGCGTTCGGCAGCCTGCACAGCCAACCGGTCCGCCTCGTCGTTCCACCGGTCACCCGAGTGACCCTTCACCCAGCGAAAGCCCACGTCGCCACGCGACCGGACCGCCTCGATGAGCGGCTCCCAGAGGTCGCGGTTAGCCACCGGTTCCCTTTTGGCGTTGAGCCATCCCGTCCGGAGCCACTTCTCCCACCAGGCGTCCCGGAAGCAGTGCACGACGTAGGTGGAATCGCTGACCACCAGCAGTGGACCGTCAAAAGCCCGGACCGCTTCCATGGTGGCCGTTAACTCCATCCTCTGGTTGGTGGTCCGGGCGTCGCAGCCGGCAGCGAATGGGCCGTCAGGCACCACCCAGGCCCACCCGCCGGGCCCCGGGTTCCCCGAGCAGGCACCGTCTGTGAAAACGACCATCGGGTCTCTGGTCGGGGTCGCCACACCGTCGGGGGGATCAAAGAGGCGACCTACACCATTAGGGGACATGGTCGGCGACCCTACGGCCATCACCGGCCCGACCGGTGGAACCGGAATCGGGTCAAAGGCGGACCGTCACGTCCTGGCCAGTCCATGGAACGGGCCAGGGAGCTCAACGTGGGCAACACCTCACCCATCTAGACACCTAGGTCGACAACCTGGGACATCACGACAACATCTCCGCCCCCGGATGCACCGTCGCCGATCAACCACGGATTGTTGATCCCCCACCGCTAGGTTCGGACCATGCCCTCCCAGACCGGTTCCCTAGCCGTCACCGGCGACCCTGCCGCCGACCGTCTGCTGAACACCGACCCGCTAGCCCTGCTGGTCGGCATGCTGCTCGACCAGCAGGTACCCATGGAATGGGCCTTCCGGGGGCCGGCCACCCTGGTCAACCGGCTTGGTGGCCTGGACGCTGGCACCGTCGCCGACATGGACCCCGAGGCCTTCTTGGAGGCCTGCCGGACTAAGCCGGCCATCCACCGCTTCCCCAGGTCTATGGCTGGCCGTATCCAGGACCTGTGCCGCCACCTGGTGGATCACCACGGCGGTGACGCAGCCGACATTTGGCTGGGAGCGTCCGACGGGGCCGACCTGTCGCGCCGGCTGCGGGCCCTGCCCGGCTACGGCGCCGAAAAGACAATGATCTTCGTGGCCGTCCTGGCTAAGCGCATGGGTGTAGCCCCCGAGGGTTGGGAGGCGGCTGCCGGCCCGTTTGCCGACGACGTGCCCCGGTCGGTCGCAGACATCGACAGCCCCGAGGCCCTAGCCACCGTGCGGGCCTGGAAGAAGGCCCAGAAGGCGGCCGGGAAGTCCAAGCAGGACTAGCCGGGCCGGGGTTCAGGTTCGAACGGTGCCGTCCGCTAGGGCGGTCGTGAACCACTCGTAGGTAGAGGCCAAACCCTCAGCCAGCTCGGTAGACGCCGTCCATCCCAAATCGGTCAAGCGGGAGACGTCCAGCACCTTGCGGGGCATGCCGTCCGGCCTCGATACGTCGAAGGCCAGGTCGGCCCCCGGGTGCACCAGGTCGCGAACCGCCTCAGCCAAATCTCGGATGGTGAGATCCACCCCGGTCCCCACGTTCACGTGGCCAGCCTCCGAGTAGTGGTCCATGAGAAACAGGCAGGCGTCAGCTAGGTCGTCCACGTGGAGGAACTCCCGTCGGGCGTCGCCCGTGCCCCACACCCCGACCTCGGCCAGGCCGGCCTCCCGGGCCTCATGGAACCGCCGCATCAGGGCGGGCAGGACATGTCCGCCCTCCAGGTCGAAGTTGTCGCCCGGTCCGTACAGGTTGGTGGGCATAGCCGAGATGAAGTCGTCGCCATACTGGCGGCGGTAGGTCTCGCACAGCTTGATGCCAGCGATCTTGGCCAGGGCGTAGCCCTCGTTGGTGGGCTCCAGCGGCCCCCCCAGCAGCGCTTCCTCGGCAATCGGCTGGTTAGCCAAGCGGGGGTAGATGCAGGAACTCCCGAGATAGAGCAACTTCTCCACCCCGATCCGGTGGGCGGCCTGCACCACCGTGCCGTGGATCATCAGATTGTCGTAGAGGAACTCGGCTGGACGGGTGCTGTTGGCGTGGATGCCCCCAACCGTCCCGGCCACCAGGAACACGTATCTGGGTCGCTCCTCATCGAACCAAGCGTCCACCGCTGCCTGGTGGCGCAGATCCAGTGCCTCGCGGCCGACGGTTCTCACGTCGGTAAACCCATCGACTTCCAGCCGGCGGACCACCGCCGAGCCGACCAGGCCACGGTGTCCGGCCACAAAGACCGGGGCCTGTCGGTCGATCATGGGGCGACGCTAGCCCTGCGTGGCCGACGGGTCAGCCGGGTCACCGATAGCTCCCATGGCCGTCAGGTAGGTGCCCAACAGCTCGGCTGCCATGGCAGCCGAGACGGCATCCAGGGGGTCGTCTCCCCCTCCGGCCCGTGCCACCACGTGCTCCAGGGCGTTGTCCAGCGGGGCCACCACATCCGACGGGTCGTCGTCCAGAGCCCCGTCGCCCAGTTCCTGGCCGTGATCGGTGACCAGGCCTGCAGCGTCGAAGACCTCCAGATACCAACCGACAATGTTGATGACGTCGTCGCGGCTGAGCTGGCTGGCCGCCTCGGCTGGCAAGCGTTCGGCGATCCAGTCCACGGCGTCATCGACCTCCAGCACCACCGGCATGGCCGACTCCTCGAGGCGCCGGACGGCCGAGCCCACGGCGACCAGGGCGATGGCAGCCACCAGGACGGTGCCGAACGTGAGGAAAAGCCAGATCACGGCCTGATCATGCCAGCGGGCAGTGGTCCTCCGTCGGCAGCGTCCGGACGACAGTAAGAGGGTCCGGTGACTGGGGAAGGACCCCTGTGGGGTCCCGGCTCAGATACCGATGCGCTGGGCCAGCAACTCGCGATGATACGTCGGGTCACCGAACAGCAACTCGGAACTCTTGGCCCGTTTGAAGTAGAGGTGGGCAGGGTGCTCCCACGTGAAGCCGATACCTCCATGGATCTGAATGTTTTCAGCCGTGGTGTGGAAGTAGGCCTCGGAGCAATACGCCTTGGCCAGAGAGGCCACTGACGGCAGCTCGTCGTTTAGCTCAGCGGCACACCATCCCGCGTAGTAGGCGGCCGACTTGGCCGACTCCACCTCGAGCAGCATGTCGGCGCACTTGTGCTTGATGGCCTGGAAACTGCCGATGGGGCGGCCGAACTGCACCCGGTCCTTGGCGTACTGCACCGCGGTGTCCAGACAGACCTGGGCACCGCCGACCTGCTCGGCGGCTAGGGCCACCGCGGCGAGGTCCAGTACCCGCTCCAGGACGGCCCATCCACCGCCCTCGGTGCCGACCAGGGCGGCTGACACGCCGTCGAACTCGAGGCGAGCCTGCTTGCGGGTCATGTCCATGGTGGCCAAGGCGGTGCGGGTGAGGCCATCAGCGTCCCCGTCCACCCGGAATAGCGACACGCCACCCGGGGTGCGGGCAGCCACCAGCACCAGATCGGCGATGTGGCCGTCCAGCACGTACATCTTGGTGCCGGTAAGGGTCCAGCCGTCTCCGTCGGCAGTGGCCTCCATGGCGATGCCGGCCTCGTCCCACTTCCCGCTCTCCTCGGTGAAGGCCAGTGTTGCGATGGTGGACCCCGAGGCGATGCCAGGCAGCAGGTCGGCCCGGGCGTCGTCGTCGCCTGAGTGGATGAGCGTGTTGGCGGCCAACACCACGGTGGAGAAGAACGGAGCGCACAGCAGTGCACGGCCCATCTCCTCCATGACCACGATGAGTTCCACGTAGCCGTAGCCCTGTCCACCGTGCTCCTCGGGGATAATCAGGCTCTGCAGACCCAACTGCTCGGCCATCATCGACCAGGTTTCGGCGTCGTAGCCGTCCTCGGTCTCCATGAGTTCACGGACGGTGGCCTCCGCGGAGTAGTTGTCCAGGAACTGGCGCACGAACTCACGCAACTGGTCCTGTTCCTCGCTGAAGGCGAAGTTCATCTGCGTTCTCCCCGCTTGGGACCCGGCTGAATTGACGGCGGAACGACGCCGTCGACGGCACGGTTCTACCAGCCGTCATCCATGGCGGCGACATCGGGCGGTAGCCCACCAACCGTCCGGACCTAAGCCCAGAGGTGGCCCCTCGACGTATCCAGGCGCCAAGATGTCACCGTGAGCGATACCCCCTCCCCGACCCGTCCGACCTCCCCCCACGCCGGTCCCTGTCATCACGTCGACCACCCGCGGCCGGCCGTCCCCGGGGTGTCGCTCCACTGGTGTGACGAACAGGCCGAGATCCACCGAATCGTGGTGGGTGACTTCGACAACAACGTCTTCATCCTCCGGTGTCGCCAGACCGGCGAATCGGTGCTGATCGACGCGGCCAACGAGCACGACAAGCTGCTCGAACTGTGCCGGGCCCTCGACGTCCGGTCCGTGTTGGAGACCCACGGCCACTTCGACCACATCCAGGCTGTTCCGGCCGTCCGGGAAGCCGGCTACCGGGTGGCGGTCACTGCCGACGACGCGGCCATGCTCCCCAGCTACGACGACGTCCTGGAGGACGAGATGGTCCTGCAGGTGGGTCGCCTCCGGCTCCATACCATCTGCACGCCGGGACATACCCCGGGGTCCATCTGCTTCCGGTTGGAGGGGTCGCCCATCCTGTTCTCTGGCGACACACTGTTCCCCGGAGGTCCGGGCGCCACCTCGTTTGAGGGCGGGAGCTTCGACGCCATCATCGAGTCCATCGACCGCCGTCTTTTCGCCTCGCTCCCGCTGGACACCATCGTCCTGCCTGGCCACGGTCTGGACACCACGATCGGCAGCGAGCGACCCTGCCTGGACGAGTGGGTGACCCGAGGCTGGTGAACCGGGCCCGGATTTCCCCTATCGCCATAGTGGTAATCCCGCCCGGTCCATAGACTTGAAGCGTGTCCGACACCCGCGGCTCTGAGCCAATATTCGAGGTCACCGACCTCCACGCCTCGACCACCGACGGTGTCGAGATCCTCCGCGGCGTCGACCTAGTGGTCCACCCCGGTGAGATCCACGCTCTCATGGGTCCTAACGGTTCCGGCAAATCCACCCTGGCCTCCGTGCTGCTGGGCAGCCCTGAATACGAGGTCACCTCCGGGTCAGTCCGGTTCCGGGGTGACGAAATCACCGACTGGTCACCCGACGTGCGGGGCAAGGCCGGCATCTTCCTGGCCTTCCAATATCCGCTGGAGATCGCCGGAGTCTCGGTCATCAACTTCCTGCGCCAGGCCCTGTCGGCTCGGAAGGGCCTGGACCTCTCGGTTCTGGAACTGCGGTTGTCGATCATGGACTGGATGGATCGCCTCGGCATGGACCCGTCGTTCGCCGACCGGTACGTCAACGAGGGCTTCTCCGGCGGCGAGAAGAAGCGCAACGAGATCCTCCAGATGGCCATCCTGGAACCCGAGATGGCCATTCTTGACGAGACCGACTCTGGCCTAGACATTGACGCTCTGCGCGTGGTGGCTGACGGCGTCAATGAGGTCCGGAACGACCGGACCGGGATGGGTGTGCTGGCCATCACCCACTACCAACGCCTGCTCGACCTCCTGCGCCCCGACGTGGTCCATATCCTGATTGACGGCCAGATCGTGGAGCGGGGGGATTCGGAGATCGCCGAGCGGCTCGAGCGTGAGGGCTACGAGGCCTTCCGGTAGGTCGGAGTGGATCGATGACCACCACCACCCTCGACGTTGCCGCCATCAAGGCCGATTTCCCGCTGTTAGGACGTGAGGTGCACGGGTGCCCCATCGTCTATCTGGACTCGGCGGCCACCTCCCAGAAGCCCCGTCAGGTGCTGAATGCCCTGAACCGGTACTACGAGGAGATCAACGCCAACATCCATCGCGGCGCCTACCACATTGCCGAACAGGCCACGACGGCCGTTGAAGACTCTCGAGCCGCCCTGGCTCGTTTCGTGGGTGCCCCGGAGACCACTGAGATCGTCTTCGCCAAGAACGCCACCGAAGCCATCAACCTGGTGGCCCACTCGTGGGGCCGGACCAACCTGGGCTCGGGTGACGTCGTGCTGCTCACCGCGATGGAACACCACGCCAACATTGTGCCGTGGCAACAGCTGGCTGCTGAGCGGGGCATCGAGGTGCGGTGGATCCCGGTGGGCGATGACGGGAACCTCGACCTCTCGGACCTGGACCGCCTGCTGGACGGTGTCCGCCTGGTCGCAGTTTCGGCCGCCTCCAACGTGCTGGGTACTCTGCCCCCGATCCGCCGGATCGCCGACGCCGCCCACGGCGTTGGCGCCCTATGCCTGGTCGACGCCAGCCAGTGGGTTCCCCACCAGCCCACCGACGTCGCCGCCTGGGACTGCGACTTCGTGGTCTTCACCGGTCACAAAATGTGCGGCCCCACCGGGGTCGGCGTGCTGTGGGGGCGTAGCGACCTGCTGGACGCAATGCCACCCTTCCTGGGCGGCGGCTCAATGATCCGTAACGTCACCTTCGATGGCTTCACTCCGGCCGAGGTGCCGGCCCGCTTCGAAGCCGGAACCCAGCCCATCGCCGAGATCATCGGCCTGCATGCCGCTGTGGAATACCTGGAGGCCATCGGGATGGAGGCCATCCGTGATCACGAGCGGGACCTCACGGCCTACGCATTGCGCACTCTCTCCGAGCGCCTCGGCGAGGACTTGGTCATCCACGGCCCCGATACAGCCGAGGGTCGGGGAGGCACACTGTCGCTGGCCTACCGGGACATCCATCCCCACGACCTCAGTCAGGTTCTCGACCAGCACGGCGTTTGCGTGAGGGCTGGCCACCACTGTGCCAAGCCCCTCATGGCCGTCCTGGGCGTGAACGCCACGGCCCGGGCCTCTCTCTACCTTTACAACGACGAAGCCGACGTGGACGCGCTGGCCGACGCGCTGGTAGACGCCGGCGACTTCTTCGCTTTCTAGGAGGACCAGACCGTGGCCGGACTTGAAGACCTCTACCGCGAGATCATCCTCGACCACTACCGCAATCCCCGGAACCGGGGGGAATTGGAGACCCCACCGGCCAAAGTGGCCGAGGGGTACAACCCGCTGTGCGGCGACGAGATCCAGGTCTACCTGATGGTCACCGACGGAGTGATCTCCGACATCCGGATCGGCGGGCAGGGCTGTTCTATCAGCCAATCCTCGGCCTCGATGATGACCACGGCGGTGGTCGGCCTGACCCCTGGCGAGGCCCGCGAAGTGCTGCGCTCCTTCAAGGAGATGATGTCAATCCACGAGCACGGCCTGGATGGCGAGGCCGGCCCATCCGACCAGGGTCCGGGCCCGTCCGACCTAGGCGACCTGGAGGCCCTCCGGGGCGTAGTGAAGTTCCCGGTACGTATCAAGTGCGCCACTTTGGGGTGGAACACCCTGGACCAGGCACTGGAGCAAATCGACGCCTGACCGTAGACCGCTGACCATCTCTTATTGGCCGCACTCTGCTCGTCGTCAGGTGGGCTAACCGCCGATCGGCTCTGGCGGATTGACGGAGAGGTCTCCGCCGAAGCCCGGCCCTAGGATCTCGACCTCAGAGAAGCGCGTCGACCGCCTCGGCGAAGGCCAGGTCAAGGCGTGTCAGGCCGCCGCTGCTGTGGGTGGTCACGGCGATCTCTACACGGTTCCACGAGTTGCACCAGTCGGGATGATGTTGGAGCGCCTCGGCAATATCGGCCACCTGGGCCATGAAGGCGAAGGCCTCGGCGAAGTCGGTAAACGCCCAGGAGCATCGGAGATGGTCGCCGTCCACCTGCCAGCCAGGCAGCCGGGTCGCCAGGTCGGCCCGCTCGTCGTTGGTGAGGAGAGTCCGGTCGGTCACGGTTAGAGCCTCGGTCGGTTCAGTCAGGCCAGCGGATCAGCGAAAGGGTCGTCGCCGAACCCCGCCTGGTGGGTGATGCCGACCGGCAGGTCAACCAGCGTCCCGGTCTCGCCCAGCACTCCGACGTAGCCCTCAGCTTCTAGTCGCTCGGCCAGCTCGGGTCCGCCACTGGCGTGGATCCGGCCCCGAGCCAGGACGTGAACCCGGTCGGGCTCCAGCACCTCCAGCAGCCGGCTGAAGTGGGTGATGGCCAGTACTCCCAGACCATCCTCGTCGGTGGCCTCCTGGATCCGCCGGGACACAGTGGTCAGAGCGTCCACGTCGAGACCCGAGTCGATCTCGTCCAGCACGGCGTACTTCGGTCTGAGCGCCCCCATCATCAGGGCCTCGTTTCGCTTTTTCTCACCGCCAGAGAGATCCACGTTGACCGGCCGGGCCAGGAATCGATCGTCAAAGCCGATGCGGGTCGCCTCGGCGACCAGAACTTCGTTGACTCCCTCGGTGCTGCGGCCAGCGGCCCGCGCCGACTCGGTCACCACCGACTCCAAGCTCACCCCAGGCACTTCAGTTGGGTGCTGGAGGGCTAGAAACAGCCCAGCCCGGGCCCGTTCCCATGTGGGTAGACCCAGTAGGTCGACCCCGTCCAGGGTCACCGACCCTTCGGTCACCTCGTATCCC
This sequence comes from Acidimicrobiales bacterium, assembly GCA_022452035.1. NCBI lineage: Bacteria > Bacillati > Actinomycetota > Acidimicrobiia > Acidimicrobiales > Acidimicrobiales bacterium. The sequence goes on from JAKURV010000016.1 coordinate 31,262, forward strand.
GGCCGGCCCATCAGGACGTGGGACAGGGTCGACTTGCCCGAACCGTTGGGTCCCATCACGGCGTGGACCTCACCCGGGCGGATCTCCAGGTCAATCCCGTGGAGGATCTCGGTTTCGCCCACCCGGGCCGACAGCCCCTCGATCCGCAACACCCGCTTGCTCACTGCCTGAGCTCCGGGGCCAACTCGACCAGGACGTCATCACCGTCGATCACGGCCGAATGGACGGCTACCGGCTTGAGGGCGGGCAGCGTCAGGGCCTCCCCTGTCTCCAGGTCGAACAGGCTGCCGTGCTTCCAGCACTCGAGCGCACACTCCTCGGCGTCTACCTCACCCTCGGCTAGGGACACCTCGGCGTGGCTGCACGTGTCGTCAATGGCGTGTACCCGGGCGGCAAGGCGCACAAGAGCTACCGGCCGGCCGTCCACGATGACG
>JAKURV010000016.1:31705-53155 GCA_022452035.1 Acidimicrobiales bacterium
TTCGCCCCAGCCACATACCCGCACGCCGGTCATGATGCATCCTCCTCGCCGGCCGTCCGGCGATCTAGGCGTTCGGCCAATGCCTCACGCAGCGTCTCGGCCACTGCGGGATGCGGCGCGGCAGCGGCCACGTCCTCAAAGAAGCCCTCTAGCAGGAGGCGTTCCGCCACCCCGGTCGGGATGCCCCGGCTCTCCAGAAAAAACCGTTGGTCCTCATCGACTGGCGACACGGTGGAGGCGTGGCTGCACACTACGTCGTCGGTTTCGATCTCCAGGTTGGGCACGCTCTTTGCCCAGGCATTCGGTGAGAGTTTTACGTTTCGGTTGGTCTGGTGGGCGCTCGTCCGCACCGCCTCGGGCCTCACCCGAATGAGGCCCGAGTACACGGACCGAGACGATCCGTCCACTGCCCCCTTGAAGGTCAGCTCGCTGGTCGTATCGGGCGCCGCATGGTCCTGGAAGGTTCGGAAGTCGAGCATCTGGTCATCCTCTCCGTAGTAGGCGGCAGCCAGGCGACCTTCAGCACCGCGACCGGCCAAGCGGCAATCCACCCGGGTTCGGGCGTAATCGCCGCCGAGAGCCACAGCGAACGTCTCCACGGTGCCCGATTGGTCCACTCGGAAGGCCTGGTGGGCCAGTTGCCAAACTCGGGGGCCCATTTCCTGGATCACGGCGTGGCGGAGGTAGCCGTGGCTTCCCACGGTGGCCTCCAAAACCGGTACCACCAGGGACCCCACCTCGGTTGACGTGTGGAGCTCAACCACAGTGGCCGCAGCGTCGTCGCCGACCCGGACGATCACCCGGGAGAACACCGCAGCGTCGTCGGCGTCAGTCAACACCACCACGACCACTGGGTCATCGAGGCGGACACCGTCGGGGACGACCACGGCTACCGGCTCGGGCCCGAAGGCCCGGTTCAGGTGGCCGAATAGGTCCACCGGCACGTCCAGTGCCGCCCCTAGGTGATCGGCACCGTCGTCCAGGTCGGCGATCGGACTGACTGTTACACCGGCGTCGACCGCCTCTGCATTCAGGGTGACGTCGACCAGCCAGCCGTTCCGGACCACTACCACTGCCGACATCAGCCCAAATGCGGCCAAGTCCCGCTCCACGACGGTGTCCACGGCCCGCTGTCGCTTCAGCGGCGTATACCGATCGAGGTCCAATTCACCGATACGCGAGTAGCGCCAGACCTCTTCGTCGGTGCTCGGAGTCTCAACGTCGGACAGGCGGTTCAACGCGGTTCGGCGGACCTGGGCCAGCCATTCCGGTCCGGGGAGTCCGGCCGAGACCTCAGCGGAGAAGGCGTTCAGGGCGGTACCTCACCGACGTCCCTACTGGACGTCGGACAACTAAGGCGGGTGGGCGGATGTCGGTCGAAATCGGGCTCCGACCGGGATTTACCCTATCGTCGTAGGAGTAATTCCCTGCGGGGTCCGGTCAGTCTCGGTGGAGGTGGGCCAGGCTCCCCGGTTCAATCTGGCAGGACGTCTCGTAGGCCTCGACATCGGCCTCCTTGAGCCGGATGACCCGGCCGATCCGGTAGGCGGGTAGTTCGCCCCGGTCGATGAACCGGTAGACGGTCTTGGTGGCCACCCCGAGGCGTCGAGCGGCGTCCTCGGTGCTCATCCACACCGGTCCTCCGGCCATCCCAGTGTCCCCTTCTGTCATCTCGGTGAATCTACATTCCTTTCAGCTCATGTGTTCCGGCGTGGTGGTGACGTGGATGGCGCTGGAGGGTCGGGGTCGGGCGGCGGTATGGTCGCCGCCGTGTCCCGCCGCCGCAACGTCCTCCTGGACCAAGCCTCGGGCGAACCGGTGCCGCTGGGAACACCGAACCGACTCGAGGGCACGGAACCCCCTAGTTCGGTGGACGAAGGAGTCGCGGAGCGGGAACTCCGGGACCGAATCCTGTCGGCCCCCAGCGGAATCGGCCGCTGGCTCGCTGCCGTGGCAGCCACCGTGGCTTGTGTCGCCCTGGCCGCGGCTCTGTTCGTGGTGTTCCAGGTAGCCGACGAGGAGCAGCCTCCCCCATTACCGCCGGTGCTGGTCACCGACGAGGGACCGGTGTTGATCCACGAGGGCGCCCGATACCAGCTGGGCCTCCCCGGCGACATCGCCGTGATCCGGACGTGCGATGGGCAGTCCCACGCCTGGCTGCTACGCCCGTCTACGGGTGCCATTTACAAGTTTGACGTGTGGGCCGAGGAAGAGACGGCCACCACCCGGCCAATCCGGATGGTGATCGACGCCGTGGATCTGGTCCTTATGCGGAGCCTGGGGTGCACGGACGTTCACGCCCGGACGGCCGACGGCGACTCGATCCCGTTAACCACCGGTTCCTAAACCTACTTGACGCCAGTCAGCAGACTCGGGTCCAGATGCCCTGGGGCACGGGTCGGCGTCGGTCGCCATATCGGCCATCGTGGCATGCCCACTCCGGGCCTGATGGACTCGGGGCGTGCTCAGCGTCGAGTTGGAGTCCCCAGTCACTGGCGTGGTCTGGAAGGTGGTGGCCGATGTCGGGACCGCGGTGGCACCCGGGGATCCCGTGGTTGTCGTGGAGTCCATGAAGACCGAGATTCCCGTCGAGTCGACCCGGACTGGGACGGTGACCGCCATCCTGGTCTGCGAAGGCGACCGGGTTTCCGAGGACGATCCGGTGGCCGTCGTCGAGACGGCCTGAGGGGCCGGACCGGTCAGGGCCGGTAGGGAAACCCGGTCGGGCCTGGGGTACGTAGCGGCGCCGCCAGGTTGGCGAACTCACACAGCAGGGGACGGGTGTCGCGAGGGTCGATGATCTCCTCAACCAGGAACGCCTCGGCAGTTCGGAACGGCGATCGGACGCTGTTCAAGCGCTCGGTAATCTCCTCCAGCAGAGTGTCGGGATCGTCGGAGGCCTCCAGGTCGGCCCGGTAGGCGGCCTCTACCCCACCCTCGACGGGCAGCGAGCCCCAGTCACCGGACGGCCACGCGTATCGGTACTGGAACCGGTGTCCCGGTGAGTGGGCGGCGCCGGCCACCCCAAACGCTTTGCGGACCAGGATCGAACACCATGGCACGGTGGCCTGGTACACAGCGGCCAGCGCCCGGGCCCCGTGGCGAATAGTGGCCTGCTCTTCGGCTTCCGTCCCGATCACAAACCCCGGGTTGTCCACCAGGTGGACGACCGGTAGGTGAAACGTCTCCGCCAGGTCCACAAACCGGCAGACCTTCTGCGACGAGTCGGCCGTCCAGCCTCCGCCGTAGTGATAGGGGTCCCCAGCCATCAGGGCCACTGGCCACCCATCCAGGCGAGCCAACCCACAGATGGCGGAGCGACCGAAGGCCTTCCCCATCTCGAAGAACGAACCATCGTCGACTACCGAGTCGATAATCACCCGCATCCGGTACACCTGCCGGCGGTCTCGGGGCACCAGGTCGGCCAGGAAGTCGTCGGTGCGATCTGGGTCGTCGGTGGTCGGTCCCCGCTCAGCCACCTCGTATACCGAGGACGGCAAGTACGAAAGGAACTGGCGGGTCCGTTCGAAGGCCTCGGCTTCTGAGCCCACCTCGTCGTCGACCGCGCCGTTCCGGGTGTGAATCCGACTGCCTCCGAGGTCCTCCCTGTCGACCTGTTCGGCACCCAACCGGTTGACCACAGGTGGGCCGGCGACAAAGAGGTGAGACATCCCCTTCACCATCATCGAATAGTGACTGGTCACCGCCCGGGCCGCTCCCAGGCCAGCCACCGATCCCAGACACAGGGCCACAGTCGGCACGGTGGCCAGGTTGGTCACCACGTGCTCCCAGCCCGGGTTCACCGGCACGTAGGTCCGGGCGCCGCGGCCGTATCCCCCGTCGCCGTCCGAGACTTTCTTGGACGGGTCCGAGTCCATGGTCCGCACCGACCCTCCGCCTCCTGTGCCGTCGATGAGACGCACGATGGGGAGCCGCAGTTCGCCAGCCATCTTCTCGGCGGCCACCTGCTTGCCGATGATCGCCGCATCGGCCGCCCCTCCGCGCACTGTGAAGTCGTCGGCGGCCACCACCACCGTGCGGCCATCCAGGCGGGCCCGACCGAACAGGAAGTTGGCTGCCCGCAAGTCGACAAGGGCACCCTCGTCGTCGTAGGTGGGGCTACCGGCAATCTTGCCGATCTCGTGGAACGACCCCTCGTCGACCAGGGCATCGATGCGCTGGCGCACGTCCATCTTGCCCCGTTCATGCTGTCGGGCGACCTTCTCCTCGCCGCCCATCCGCTCAGCCAGCGCCTCCCGCTCGCCCAGTTCGGCTAATTCCGGATCCCATTCGGCCACGGTTTGTCCTCCGTCGGTCGTCTTAGGCAGGCCGCAACTCGGTGAGCGACCGCGTGTTGTCTCGCATCACTAGCCGCCGGTCGCCGTAGTCCAACTCCTCGACCTCGGCCAGGTAGTCCAGCGGGCTGGGGAGCCCCTCGATGTGGGGCCAGTCCGAACCGAACACCACGTGATCCGCCCCCATGAGCTCGATCAGCTCGTACACGTCGTCCTCCCAGAAAGGGTTCATCCAGACGTGTCGACGAAACAGCTCGACCGGGTCGTCGTCGAACCATCCCGGCGCCCTCGAGGCCTGTTGGCTGAGCTTTCGGAGAAGGAGGGCCAGGTAGTCCGACCCGTTCTCCACCGAGACAACCCGAAGGCCCGGGAACCGGGTGTACATCTGCTCCAGGGACATGGTGATCAGCCAGTCATGCGCGGCCCGCTCGATGTTGAACGCCTTGATGGAGGGCCGGTATCGACCTTTCATGTTCAGCCCGAAACCCCCTCCGCCTGCGTACCCGTGTGTCGTGTAGCCGCTGTCGCCGGCATGAGCGACGACGGTGATCCCTGCCTCGTTTACCCGTGCCCAGAACGGGTCGAACGCCGAGTGCCCGGGTGACCTCGGCCCGTCAGCGGTCCATGCCGCGGCGGGTCGCATGACGATAAGGCGGGCTCCCTGGTCGAGACACCACTCCAGTTCGATCACCGCCTCGTCTACATCGGCTAGTGAAAGGTACGGGGCGGCGTAGATGCGGTCCCGGTAGTCGAAACCCCAGTCTTCGTCTAGCCAACGGTTGAACCCCCGCATGAGGGCCACCACGGCCTCAACATCGTGCTTGAGTAGTTCCTCGTAGAGCACGCCGAGGGTGGGAAACAACCAGACCGCCTCGAGGCCCTGGGATTCGATCCGTTCGACCCGGGCGTCACGTTCGACGTAGGCGGTAGGTAGTTGTTCTCGATCCTCCAGGTATTCCATGGGGGTCTTGCCGTCCGGATTGCCTCGGAAGTACCGGTGGAGCGCACCGGGCTTGGCGATTGGATTCCACGTCGGGTTCACCACGGCCCGGCTGAGCCTGCCGCCGACCAGATGGTGTCGCCGTCCGTCCACCTCCACCCACTGGACCACCCGCGGCTGCATGGCGGCCGGCACATGACGCGTGAAGGCATCAGGACCCTCGTAGTAGTGGTTGTCGCAGTCGAAGGGCCGGTATTCCAACTCTTCGCTCATAGCCCCTCCCGGACGGGGAAGACGGCGGACGGTCTCGACCCGTTTCTAAGGGTACCGGCGACCGAATCCACCGGCCCGGCTGGGTGGACGGTCCGACGACCACTCGAAAGATCGTCTCGACCTACCATCTGGCCAGAGGTACCACCCCGATGGATACCGGAGGCACCAACGATGGCCGACTACGAAACCTTGGTGATTGAGGAACGGGACCATGTGGCCTGGGTGACCCTGAACCGACCAGAGGCCCACAATGCCTTCACAGCGCTGATGCGGGAGGAGTGCCGGAACCTGTGGCGGTCGCTACGCACTAACGACGAGGTTCACGTCATCGTTCTGACAGGGGCCGGCGAACAGGCCTTTTGCGTGGGCATTGACCGCAACGAGCCGTTTACCGCCCTAGACGACTCGCCGTCGTTGTACGGCACGTCCAACAACTTCATGTACGACGATCCCGGCGACTGGCTGGGTCCGAAGTCCAACGACCTCTGGAAGCCAGTGATCGCTGCCGTAAACGGCATGGCCTGCGGTGGCGCCTTCTACTTTCTCGGCGAGTGCGACATCCTGATCGCCGCTGAGCACGCCACCTTCTTCGACCCCCACGTGACTTACGGGATGCCTGCCGTCTACGAGCCTATGAAGATGCTCGACCGGATGCCGTTCGGTGAGGTGGTCCGCATGTCGATGACCGGCAACGCCGAGCGGATCTCCGCTCAGGCAGCTCTGCGCATGGGCCTGGTCACCGAGGTAGTAGCGGCTAACGACCTGGCGGACGCGGCAGCCCGCCTGGCGGCATCCATCGCCGCCAACCCGCCGCAGGCCGTGCAGGGGACTCTGCGGGCCATCTGGGCCGCTCAGGACCTGGGTCGCCTGGGGAGCCGCACCATGGCAGCCTCCATCCTGAGCACGGCTACTGACAAGGCAGCGCTCCTGGAAGGTGCCGCAGGGTTCGACTCTGGCGACCGTCCCGATCCGCGGATTCGCTGACCTGGACTGCCGCCGGTCAGCCGTCGGGTGGCTCCTTGCACAGGAGGGACCCGATGCGGGGCCCCCACAGGTGGGCCAATGAATCGCCGCCGTAGTCCGCCTCGTAGGCGCCCTCGATGAGGACCGCCCGGTAGGCCTGGAGGGCCAGCACGATGTCGCAGTCTTCGAGGAACTCGTCCAACGGGTGATCGTCAACGCCGGCGGCAACCAGAGCCACGTGGTATTCGCGGCAGAGCCGGAGGAAGGTGTCCCGGGCTCCGGGACCCGGCGGGATGGTCTCCGACAGCAGGTAGGCGACATCGCCGGCCGGCCGCCCCGACCCCATGACGCCGAAGTCGACCAGAACCAGACCGCCGGCGGCAAACAGCATGTTGTCGGTCCGGCAGTCGCCGTGGCGGAACGTGAGTGGCTCGTCCAGGTGAACCACCAGTTCGACGATGTGGTCCCTAAACCAGTCGGCGTGACGCATGAACCGCTCCGTGAACACCGCGGGGTCCCGGAGCACCACGTCATCACGCCAGGCCCGGTATACGCCGTTCATGGCGTTCGGCATCTGGGTAACCATCGACCACTCAATGACCGTCTTGTCGGCCAGCACCGATCGGCGCCAATAGTGAGCGTGCATACGGGCAAGGGTGGCCAGAATGGTCGATAGGTCGTCTTCGGGGGGTAGGTCCAGGGCCGTGGTGACCCGGGCGTCGGGCACGTACTCCAGCACCAGGACGTAGCGGCGGTTCGAGGCTCGGAGGAGCCGTCGAGCGTGACGTCCGATGAAGCGGAGGAGCGGAGCCGGAAGGCCGTTCACGATCCGCTCCTGGCGCTTCCGGGCGGCCTGTGGGGCCCCGGGGTCCCGCACCGAGTAGACGAGGCGCGGCACCCGTACCGGGAAGTCGGCCGAGAAGCGCTCGTAGAAGTCAAACTCCCGGTCGTAGGCGCCCTCGGCCTCGCCTAGGCCACGGTTGCCCCGGTTGGCGCTGGGAAACTTGACGAGCACGGCCTCCGGAGCGTCCGGTTCGTCGACGTCCCAGTCCAGCGAGACCCGGATGGTCTGGCCCTGGAAGCCCACGCCTGAACCCGGGCTCCCGGCCTTGAAGGCCACCACGCGGGCGTCCCGGGCCAGACCAGAGGAACGGACGGCGTCGGTCAACCAACCCGCTGTCAGCTCTTCGACCGACTGCGGGATCTCCAGAGGGAGACGACGGGCCACCAGACGACCCTAGGTCGGCGAAGGCGACGGGGCCCGTCAGCCCAAGGTGATAAGGCCTTCGCCGACTGCGGTCTGTCCAATCACCGACGGCCGATGACCGGTGGCCTCTAGAGCCTCGACCACGTCATCCACCTTGTCGTCGGCGACGCCAAACAGGAGACCCCCGGAGGTCTGGGCGTCGGCCAGCACGAGAATGTCCATCTCGTCGACACCTCCGCGGTCTAGTCGCTCATCGACCCAAGCCAGGTTCCGTCGGCTTCCTCCCGGTATGGCCCCCGTTTCGGCCAGGGCCCGAACCCCGTCCGGAACAGCCACGGCGGCCACCTCCAGGCGGGCGTCCAGGCCGGATTCGACCAGTGCCCGGCCGAGGTGGCCCAAGAGACCGAAGCCGGTCACATCAGTGGCACCGGTGGCGCCGGCCTTCACCGCGATCCGGGCCGCATCGTCGTTGAGACGAACCATGGAGTCCAAGACCTCGGCCACCAGTTCGGAAGGGGCGTCGCCCCGCTTAATGGCCGTGGTGGTCACGCCTACGCCCAGCGGCTTAGACAAGACCAGGACGTCTTCGGGTCGGAACCCGGCGTTGGTCAGGACGCGGTCGGGGTGGACCTCGCCCACGACGGCCAGGCCGAACTTGGGCTCCGGATCGTCGACGGTGTGCCCGCCGGCGATCACAAACCCCGCCTCAGCCGCGATGTCCTGCGCACCGAGGAGGACCTCAGCCAGTAGATCGCTCGACAGCTCCTCGCTGTTCCACCCCACCAAGTTGAGGGCCAGCAGCGGCCGGCCTCCCATGGCGTACACGTCGGATACCGCGTTGGCGGCCGCCACGCGACCCCAGGTCCGAGCGTCGTCGACGACCGGTGTGATGAAGTCGGCCGTGACCACCAGAGCTCGCTGGTCGTCCAAGCGCCACACGGCGGCGTCGTCGCCGGTGGCGACACCAACTAGCAGGTCGGGATCGGTCACGGGGGCCAAACGGCGCACCACGTGCGCCAGCTCACCGGGGGCGAGCTTGCAGCCTCAACCGGCGCCGTGGCTGAACTGGGTCAGTCGGCGGGTCTCCGCCATATCGTCACCCCCTCCCAGATCGCCGGCCATTCCCTTTCGGAAGCCAGAGTAGGCGCCGAGTCAGGTGGCACCGATGACGCCGCGGGACCGGAGGTCAGTTAGCTCATCAGCGCCTAGTCCCAACTCGTCGGCCAGTACTCGGTCGGTGTGCTCTCCTAGCCACGGAACTCGTTCGTCGGGGACCTCGGGTACCTCGGAGAGCTTGACCGGGTTACCGGGTACCAGGACAGGGTTCCCCTCGTCGGAGGGAAGCGTCTCGACCAGCATGTTGCGAACGGCCAGGTGCGGGTCGGCCACCACCTGGGCGCTGGTCTGGGATGGACCACAGGCCATCCCGGCGCCGGACAGGATGCCCACCACCTCGGCCAGCGGCCGGTCAGAGGCCCATGACTCGATGGCCGGGCGCAGCACGTCGTCTAGGTGGTCCTGCCATCCAGCCCGAGTGGCGAAGCGCTCGTCGTCGGCCAATTCGGGGCATCCAATCTCGGTGCACAAGGTGGCGAAGTGGTGCTCGCGTACGCACTGCAGCACGAAGTGCCCGTCGGAGGCGGCGAACGTCTCCACGATGCCGATGCCGCTCCCCCACTCCCGTTCAACACCCAGGGAGTGGAAGTTGGCCACGATGTCGGTCATGGCCACCGTGGCGTCCAGCATGGCAACATCGATGTGCTGGCCGACGCCGGTGTGGTCCCGGTGGCGGAGGGCGGCCAGTACTCCCACCGCGCCGAAGAGAGCCGAGCTGATATCGCCCAGCGCACCGACAGGGTTGGCGGCCGGAGGCCGCCCCGGGGCCCGTTTGTACTCGTAGATCCCGGACATGCCCTCGACGATCGCCGCATAGGCGCCCATCTCCCGGTAGGGAGAGGCCGGGTCTTGTCCGAATCCGGAGATCGACAGGTATACGACCGCTGGGTGGGTAGCCCGGACCGCCTCGTAGCCGATGCCTAGACGGGCGGCCGTGCCGGCTCGGAAGTTCTCGCCGAACACGTCAAAGCGCGGTGCCAGGCGCAGGACTAGGTCTACGCCCTCGGGCTGCTTGAGGTCGATGGCCAGGCTGCGTTTGTTCAGGTTGTTGCGCAGAAAGGTGGCACCTACGGGCCGTCCGTCCGGGTCGGCCACGGCGGGGTGGGAGCCCCGGCCACTGTCGCCGGTGGTCGGGTGCTCGACCTTGACAACCTCAGCCCCCAAGCGGGCCAGCAACTGGGTGGCAAACGGTAGGGCGGCCATCTGTTCGACGGCCAAGATCCTTATGCCGTCCAGGGGCCGCTTTCTCCTGCAGTCGTCCTCTACGGCCTGCTCGACGTCCGGAGTCCCCATGGGCTACCAGTCTGCCGTACCTGACGGTCCGTCAGAAACCTAGCCGACCTACCATCACAGCCTGATCGGACAGTTCACAGAGCGTCAGGCCTCCGGCGAGTAGTACCAGCAGCCCCCGGCCAGGGTCTCCCCCTGTCAGCCGGCAGGTTGTGCCCGGTCTACCGACACCGGCCGGTCGACCACGTCGGCCACCGCGGCCAGGAGGCGGTCCACGTCGTGGTCAGTCGTGTAGACGCTGATCCCGGCCCGCACCGCGCCGTCCTCGGCGTCCAGTCCCAGCGGAACCATGGCCTCCACGGCGTAATTGTGGCCGTCCCACACGGCCACCTGGGCGTCGGCCAGCAACTCGGCCACCGCGGCCGGAGACTTCCCCGCCACCTCGAACATCAGAGTCGGGGCCCGGTCGGCGGTGTCCTGGGGACCCACCACCCGTACACCGTCGATCTCGTGGAGGCCGTCCAGCAGACGGGCGAACCGCTCCGCCTCATGGGCGGCGATCTCCTCCAGGCCCACGTCCAGCAAGAAACAAGCCGCGGCGTCAATCCCGGCCAGACCCTCCCACGACGGGGTGCCGTATTCCAGACGCCCCGGCCCGGTGTCGGGCGCCGGTCGAACCTTGTAGGGAGACAGGGATTCGAGCAGGCCAGGCTCCACCCACATAATCCCGGCGTGCGGGCCGTACCACTTGTACGACGAGGTGGTGAGGACGTCGCAGCCCAGGGTGCCCACATCGACGGGCCTGTGCGGTGTCAGGTGCACGCCGTCAACCACCACCCGGGCGCCGGCGGCGTGGGCGGCGGCCGTGATAGCCGCCGTATCGGGGATAGTGCCCACGGCATTGGACGAACCGGTAACGGCGACCCACCGGGTGGCCGGCCCTACCAGGTCGACCACCGCCTCGATTGGAAGGCGACCGGTCGAGGCGTCGAACCGGGCCATGCGTACCTTGGCCCCCGTGTCCCGGGCCAGAAGCAGCCACGGCGCCACATTCGAGTCGTGGTCCAGTGTCGTACAGACCACCTCGTCGCTCGGTCCCAGGTCGCGGGCTACGGCCCGGGTCAGGGCCATCATGTTGGCCGTCGTGCTGGGGCCGAACACCATGCCCGCCGGATCGGCGCCCAGCAACCGACCCATTGAGGCGCTGGTCCGCTCGGCCAAGGCGTCGCAGGCCGCCGAAGCGGCGAAGGCCCCATGGGCATTGGCATTGTCGCCGCTCCGCTGCCAGTCAGCTGCCGCTTCGATGGCCGAGTCCACCACCTGGGTCCCGGCCGGGCCGTCGAAACGGGCCCAGTCACCTGGAATACCGGGAAATCGGTTGCGGATGTCGTTGAGGTGGCCCATCGTCGGGCACGCTAGTGGTCGACCCCGAACGGGAAGGACCCCATGGAGGTCTGGGAACTTGACGCCCGCGAGCAGATTCGCGACCTCGTCGCGGCCTACAACGCTCACGGCGACCGGGGTCGGTTCGACGAGTTGCTGGCCCTGTTCGCCCACGATGCCTCTATGGACATCGGCGATGGCGCCACCTACGAAGGCGTCAACGCAATTCGGTCGATCTTCACCGACACCCGGGACTCGGTCGTCGATGCCGCCGGGCCGAAGTTTCTCCAACACCACACCACTGGGCTCCTGCTCGCTGTCGCCGATCGGGAGCACGCCACCGGGCACGCCTACTTCACGGTTATGACCGACCGGGGCATCGACCACTGGGGCCGCTACCAGGACGCCTACCGGCTGGTTGACGACGCATGGCAGTTCGCCTCCCGACGGGTCAGGACCGACGGTCGTACACCGGGCGGATGGGCCGACCAGCGGGTGAGCGGAGGCGGAACGTGACGGCCGGGGTATCGCCCCTGGACCGCCTGGTCGCCGAGGCCGAGATCCGCCAACTGGTGGCCCGCTACGCGGTAGCCACCGACCGCCGAGACCTCGACGCACTGGTTGCCCTGTTCGTTCCCGACGTCCACGTGGGACGCGACGCCAGCGGACGCGACGCTCTCCGGAAGTCCTTCGATAGGCAGCTACGGTCCGTCGGGGTGACCATCCTCAACGTGGGCACCCACCAGATCGACCTGCAGGGGTCCGACGACGCCAGCGGCCACGTGTACTGCAAGGCCGAGGTTCAGGACGGCGACCGGTGGATCCACCAGGCCATCCGCTATGACGACACCTACCGACGCGTCGACGGCGCCTGGCTCTTCGTGCGTCGCATCCACCAGCTCTTCTACGGAGCCGAGGTCGGGACCAATCCCCTGGGCCTTCCGCCCGCCGACTGGCCCCGCAACCACGACGGCTTGGGCACCCTGCCCGCCGCTGACCCCAGCTGGCAAGAGTTCGCCGGTCCGGAGGCTGAAGGGCCGGACTGATGGTCGACGAACCCACTTCCGAGGCGGCAGGGCGACAGATCGCCGACACGATCCTGGCCGGGTTCGTGGACTACATCGCTGCGTTTCGAAAGGTCTCCAAGCGGGCCCAGCGACATTTCGCCGAGCGGGAGTGGACCGAGCAGGACGACGATTCTCGCCAGCGCCTGGATTTCCACCGCTCCACCGTCCTCCAGACTGTGGAGCGCGTCAGACCACTGGTCGACGAGGTAGCCGATCGGCGCGGCGCATGGCGGACCGGTCGATCCCACTACAAACACCGGGTAGCCCAGCGGTCCGACCTTGTGCTGGCCGAGACCTTCTTCAACTCGGTGACCCGAAGGGTCTTTACCACCATCGGGGTGGACAACGATGTGGAGTTGCGCTGGTTCGGTGCCACGTCAGTCCCTCGGGGCGAGGGGCGGGCCGAACTTTTCACCACGGCCACCCGGGTGCGGGACACAGCGGCCATGGTCCGCGAGATCCTGGAGGCCTTCGACTTCGGCGCCCCATGGGCCGACCTGGAGGCCGATTCTCGTCAGGTGGCGGCCCGTATCGACTCCTACCTCCTCGAGGAGTGGGACAGCCTGGAGGCCGACGGCATCGACATGCTGCGACCCGTCTTTTACCGAAACAAGGCCGCCTACCTGGTGGGCCGCCTGAGCCAGCTCAACCGGATCACCCCCATCGTGTTCCCCATCCTCCATGAGGACGACGGCCTGCGGGTCGACACGGTGCTGGTCACCGAGTCCCAGGCCAGCCGCCTGTTCAGCTTCACCCGGTCGTACTTCTTCGTGGAGTGGCCTAACCCGTCGGAGCTGGTGGGTTTCCTGAAGTCACTGCTGCCTAGAAAGTCTCTCGCCGAGCTCTACACAGCGGTCGGCTTCCCTCAGCACGGCAAGACCAGCCTTTACCGCTCCCTGTACCGGCACCTCGAGCACTCCCACGACAAGTTCGTCCGTACACGAGGCACGCCGGGCATGGTCATGGCCGTCTTCACGCTGGTGTCGTTCAACGTGGTGTTCAAGATCATCAAGGACCGGTTCGATCCACCCAAAAACACCACTCGGGAGGCGGTGAAACGCCGCTACGCCCTGGTGTACAACCGTGACCGGGTGGGCCGCATGGTGGAGGCCTGGGAGTTTGAGAACCTGTCCTTTGACCGGGACCGCTTCGACCCCGAGCTGCTTGACGACCTGCTGGCCACCGCAGCCGATTCGGTCTGGGTGGACGGTGACCGGGTGGTCATCAACCACGTCTACAGCGAGCGGCAGGTGTATCCCCTGAACCTCTACCTGCGAGAAATGACGACCGACAAGGCGGTGACGGCGGCCATCGACTGGGGTTGGGCCATCAAAGACCTAGCGGCGGCCAACGTGTTTCCCGGCGACCTGTTCACCAAGAACTTCGGGGTGACCAACCACGGCAACGTCGTCTTCTACGACTACGACGAACTCGTACTACTGGAGGAGTGCCGGTTCCGGTCCATCCCCCAGTCCGACGACCCGTCCGACGAGATGCGTTCTCAGCCCTGGTTTTCCATCGAGCCGGGCGACGTGTTCCCTGAGCAGTTCCCGACCTTCATGGCCTTCCCCAACGATGTGTCGCCCGAGGTCCGTCAGCGGTTCGACGAGGTGCACTCCGATCTGTACACCCCGGCCTTCTGGAAAGGGGTCCAGGACAGCCTGGCCCGCCGCGACCTGCCCGACTTCTACCCGTACGCCGAGGGCCTCCGATTCCGCCGTAGGCCGACCGGGGCGCTCGGTTAGGGTCGAGCCGTGCCCCGTCCCCTCTCCATCGCGCCGTCGGTGCTGCCAGTCGACTTCTCTCGCCTGGGTGACGAAGTCATGGCCCTGGAGAAGGCCGGGGTGGATCTCATCCACTGGGATGTCATGGACGGCGTGTTCGTCCCCAACCTGACCTTCGGTCCCGACGTGATCGCCTCCACCCGACCGTTGGTCGACCTGGAGTTCGAGGCCCACCTGATGGTCGTGGAACCCGACCGCCTGGTGGAACGCTACGTGGAGGCGGGCTGTTCAACGGTGCTGGTCCACGTCGAGGCCTGCGATCACCTCCACCGGACACTGGCCCATATCGCCGACCTGGGAGCCACCCCCGGCGTGGCGCTGAACCCGCACACCCCGGCCGAGGTGATCCGCAACGTGCGCGATCTGATCGGGGTGGTCCTCGTTATGACTGTTAACCCGGGCTTCGGCGGGCAGTCCTACATTGAATCCATGGAATCCAAGGTGACCGAGGTGGCGTCGCTGCTCGACGGCTACAACTGCGCCGTCGAGGTGGACGGCGGCATCGGCCCGACCACGGTGGCCGCCGTAGTGGCCGCTGGTGCCGACCGGCTGGTGTCGGGCAGCGCCCTGTTCCGGGATGACGAAGGTCTCGAACACGCTGTGGCCGACCTCCGGGCCCGTGCCGTAGCGGCGCAGGCCTGACCGGGCACGCCGCTACCCTGCGCCGTCATGGACACCCCTTTCTCTCCCCCTCTCCTGCCCCACGCCGCGGCTGGCGATACCGAAAGCCTGGAACTTGGGCGCTTCGACGTCTACACCCGCCTCCTGAAGGACCGAATCGTCTTCCTGGGGACCGACGTCAACGACGACGTGGCGAACTTCATCATCGCCCAGATGCTCTTCCTGGAGGCTCAGGACCCCGACAAGCCGATCTGGCTGTACGTCAACTCGCCCGGTGGATCGGTGACATCGGGCATGGCTATCTACGACACCATGCAGTTCGTGGGTCCCGAAGTGGGCACCATCTGCATGGGCCTGGGCGCCTCGATGGGCCAATTCCTGCTATGCGCTGGAGCTCCCGGCAAGCGCTACGCCTTGCCCCACGCTCGAATCATGATGCATCAGCCCCTGGGCGGGGTCCGGGGCCAAGCGTCGGATATCGCCATCCAGGCCGAGCAGATGGCATACACGAAGAAGATGCTCCAGGAGCGGATCGCCGACCACACCGGCCAGTCGGTGGAAACGATCGAGGCTGACAGTGACCGGGACCGGTGGTTCACCGCCGAGGAAGCCCGGGAGTACGGGATCATCGATCAGGTAATCGTTCGACGTGGGGAGATGCGCTGAGCCCCAGCCGATGACTACCGGCCCGTAGGCTCACAAACGCGGACGTGGCGGAACTGGTAGACGCACCGGCTTTAGGAGCCGGCGCCGAGAGGCGTGGGGGTTCGAGTCCCCCCGTCCGCACGTGACTGAACCATCCCCTGACGCGTCGTCCGACCTCCGGGTCCTCGACGCACTGGTCGACGCCGCCCCGTCGGGGATGGCCCGCCTGGACGCCGACGGCCGGCTGGTGCGGGTTAACGCCCAGTGGGGGCAGGCCACCGGCCAGAAGCCAGTCGACGCCCAAGGCGAGGGCTGGACCACGATCATCGACCCGGATGGTCGCCCGGAATTCTTGGCCGACCTTCGGCGGGCTCTAGTCGACGGGGTGGCCCTCCGCGGCCGTCTTCGCCTACTGAATGACGACGGGACCGCCCGGTGGCTGGACCTATCCACAGTGCCTCTGACCGGCCCAGGTGGTCCGAGCGGCGCGCTGCTGACCGTTGCCGACGTCTCCGACGAGGTCGACGAGACCCGACGAGCCCACGAGTTGACGCGGGTGCTGGAATCCAGCCCCGACCCAGTGGCCGTTTTGGACCCGTCGGGCGAGCTGGTCGTGTGGGCCAACGACGCCATGCAACACCACATCGGCGGCCGGGCTGGCGCGACTCCCCCGCGGCTGCTGGACCTGTTGGACGGCTGGTCGCAGGCCCAGTACGCCACCACCGCCCTGCCCGCCGTGCGCAGCGGAGGGACGTGGCGGGGTGAGCTGCGCCTGATTGGCGATGGTCCGGCGGTCCCGGTGTCTGCCGTGCTGGTGGCCCACCGCGACGCCGAAGGCGTAGTGGACGCCATCTCGATGATGGCCCGCGACCTGACTGACCTCCACGCCGCCCAGCAGCGGGTGGAGGCCACCGAGATGCGCCTGGCCGCTCTCGTGGAGCACGCCTCGGACCTGGTGTGCGTCATCGGCGAGGACGGACGGATCCTGTACGCCAGCCCGGCTGTGGCCCGCATCTTGGGCCGGGAGGCCCACGAGATGGAGGGCGTGCCGGTGGGCGAACTCGTACACCCTGACGACGTTGGCGAACTGGCCGAACGAGCCGGAGAGGTTGTGGCCCGACCGGGTATGTCACCGGCCTTCGAAGCCCGGATCGCCCACGCCACCGGCGGTTGGCGCCACATGGAGATCGTGGCCACCAATTTGCTGGGCAACCCGGCGGTGGCCGGCGTGGTGGTCAACGCCCGAGACGTGACCGAGCGCGTGGAGGTAGCGGCTCAACTCGAGGAGCGGGCGTTTCACGATGAGCTAACCGGGCTCCCCAACCGGGCACTGCTCCTGGACCGCTTGCAGGACGCCCTGCACCGGTCGGCCCGCCACGACCGAATGGTGGGTGTGCTGTTCCTGGATCTGGACCGGTTCAAGGTGGTCAACGACTCGCTGGGACACGGCGCCGGTGACGACCTGCTCCGTGAGGCGGCCCGACGGCTGCTCCAAACGGTGAGGCCCGGCGACACGGTGGCCCGCCTAGGTGGGGACGAGTTCGTGGTGGTGATCGGCGACATGGTCCGCACCACCGACGCCCTGGCCGCTGCCGAGCGGGTACGGACGGCCTTGGCCCGCCCCATCCTGCTGGGCAGCGACTCGACTGTGGTGTCGGCCAGCGTGGGAATCGCCGTGGCCCACGGCGCCGAGACACCAGCCGACCTCCTACGGGACGCCGACACGG
This sequence comes from Acidimicrobiales bacterium, assembly GCA_022452035.1. Classification (NCBI taxonomy): domain Bacteria; kingdom Bacillati; phylum Actinomycetota; class Acidimicrobiia; order Acidimicrobiales; species Acidimicrobiales bacterium. The sequence continues at coordinate 48,957 of JAKURV010000016.1, forward strand.
CCATGTACCGGGCCAAGGAACAGGGCCGGGACCGGGCCGAGTTGTTTGGGGACCACCTACGGGCCCAGGCGGTACGCCGCCATTCGGTCGAACAGGAGCTCCGGGCCGCCCTGGAAGAGGACCGGATCGAGGCGCACTTCCAGCCCGTGGTCCGCCTTTCGGACGGGGCGGTGACCGGCGCTGAGGCGCTGGCCCGGATCCGTGCTACCTCTGGCGAGCTGCTCCAGCCGGCCCAGTTCATCGACATCGCCGAGGACAGCGGCCTGATCGCCGACCTGGGGGCCCGGGTGCTGACTATTGCCGTAGGCCGCCTGGCCACCTGGGAGGCTCGGAGGGTCGGCGACGGCCCGGCGCTCAGCGTGGCCGTCAACGTGTCAGCCCGCCAGTTGGCCGACCCGGCGTTCCCCGCCGTGGTGGCTGACGCGGTTTCCGACAACGCAGTCCGACCCGAGCAGGTGGCCCTGGAGTTCACCGAGAGTGCCCTGATCGCCGCCAACCCAGTGACCGAGATGGTCCTCAGCGAGCTGACCGCCCTCGGGGTCCGGATAGGCCTTGACGACTTCGGGACCGGCTTCTCATCGCTGGCCTACCTGAAGCGCTTCCCCATCGACTTCCTGAAGATCGACCGGTCGTTCGTCTCCGGCTTAGACGACCCGGAGGATGGTGACGAGGGGCGGGACGACACGGCCATCGTGACCGGCACGGTGGCTCTAGCCCACAGCCTGGGACTGCAGGTGGTAGCCGAAGGCGTGGAGACCGAGTCGCAGCTGCGGAGCCTCCGACGCTTGCGGTGCGACCTGGCCCAGGGGTTCCACTTCTCCGAGCCGGTGACCGACGCCGAGTTCGACCGCTTCCTGGGGCGCCGGTTTTCCGAGGCGCCGGTCTCGCCGAACTGATCCCGCTAGTCAGCGGTCAGTCGTCGGTGGCCAGGCGCCGGGCCAGAATCCGGAAGGCCCGACCTCGGTGCGAAATGTCGTGCTTCTCGTCGCCCATCTCGGCGAAGCTCCGGCCGTCGCCCTCGACGGGCACGAAGACTGGGTCGTAGCCGAAGCCGCCGTCGCCGGTCGGTGCTTCGGCGATACGACCCTCCACCGTTCCGGTGGCCACTACCTCGGTGCCGTCTGGTCGTCGTACGAGGGCCACGGTGCGGAACCGGGCCGTGCGCCGGCCGGCGGGAATCCCGTGGAGCTCGGATAGGAGCCGGGCCGTGTTGGCCACTGCGTCTCCGTCGTCGCCGGCGTAGCGGGCTGACCGTACGCCGGGCGCCCCGCCCAGAGCGTCGACCTCAAGACCGGTGTCGTCGGCCACCGCAGCCCGACCGGTGGCCTCGCAGACAGCGACGGCCTTCAGTCGGGCATTGTCCTCCAGGGTGTCGCCGTCTTCGACCACGTCGGGGAGGTCCACCGGTCGGGGTTCCAAGTCGACCAGTCCGTCGAGGACCAGGGCGATCTCTGCCACCTTGTCGGGGTTGGCGCTGGCCACCACCAGCTGGGGCCGACTGGTCACGGCGTGGTCGGGGACGCGGTGTGGTGGGCCATCTCCAACAGTCAGGGGCGGGCGGCCGGGGGGTCGGCCAGGACAGCTCTTTGGGCGTCCACGATTCGGGAGATCCCGGTGGCCGCCAGGTCGACCAGGGCGTCGAGTTGGGAACGGTCGAAGGCCCGTCCCTCGGCGGTGCCCTGCACCTCGACGAAGCGGCCCGAGCCGGTCATAACCACGTTGAAGTCCACCTCGGCGGTGGAGTCCTCGGAGTACGGGAGGTCCAGGAGGGGCGACCCGTCCACGATGCCCACCGAAATGGCGGCTAGCTCGTCAAGGATCGGCAAAGCAGGCAGGGTGCCGTCGGCCACCATCCGGGTGAAGGCGTCGTGGAGGGCGACGTAGCCGCCGCAGATCGAAGCCGTCCGGGTGCCGCCGTCGGCCTGGAGCACGTCGCAGTCCACCGTGACCTCCACTTCGGGCATGGCCTCCAGGTCGACCACGGCCCGCAGTGAGCGAGCGATAAGCCGTTGGATCTCTTGGTCGCGCCCCGAGGTGCGGCGGCGGATCCGTTCGTTGCTGGACCCGGGGAGCATCGAGTACTCGGCGGTCACCCAGCCCCGGCCGGTATTACGCAGCCATGGGGGGACGCCGTCGCCCAGTGAGGCGGTGCACAGCACCCGGGTCCGCCCGAATGTGACCAGGCAGGAGCCAGCAGCCATCTCGGTGAAGTCCCGCTCGAAGGACAGCGGTCGCAGTTCGTCGTCGGCGCGTCCGTCAGATCGCATGTGGCCTCCTGGTCGGCGACCGGTGGCCGGTCGCCCTAGAAGTAGATGATGCTTTCAGCGTTGGCCGCCGCCTCATCGAGGTCGTCGGTCCAAGCGCCAGTGGAAAGGTACTTCCACCCGGCGTCACAAACGACGAACACCACGGTGGCCGTCTCTCCCTCGGGGACCTGCTCGGCCACCCGGACCGCTCCGGCGAGGGCCGCTCCGGCCGACAGGCCGGCGAAGATACCGCATGTGTCGGCCAGCCGGCGCGTGTATTCGATGGACTCCCGGGGCCGCACGATGCGTTTACCGTCCAGCAGATCGAAGCCGCCCCATTTCTCAAAGACCGGCGGGATGTACCCGTCGTCGAGGCTGCGAAGGCCCTGGACGAGCTCGCCGGAGGGCGGCTCGACGGCCAGTACCTGTACGTCGGGCTTCTGTTCCTTGAGGTAGGTCCCAACCCCCATGAGGGTTCCACTGGTACCTAGGCCAGCCACGAAGTGGGTGATGTCGGGGACGTCGCGCAGGATCTCCGGCCCGGTGGTCGTGTAATGGGCTTGAGGGTTGGCCTCGTTGGCGTACTGGTAGAGAAACACCCACTCGGGGTTCTCGTCGGCCAGCCGGCGGGCCAGGCGGACGGCGCCGTTGGAGCCCTCTTCGCCGGGTGACGGGATGATCTCGGCTCCGAAGACTTCCAGGGCTTGGCGGCGTTCGGGCGACACGTTTTCGGGCAGCACGATCTTGATCGGGTAGCCGCGGATGCGGGCGATCATGGCCAGGGCGATACCGGTGTTCCCGGAAGATGGCTCGATGATGGTGCGGCCGGGCACCAGGGTGCCGTCGGCCTCGGCGTCGGCAACCATGGCCAGGGCGATGCGGTCCTTGACCGAGCCGGCCGGGTTCTGGCCCTCCATCTTGGCCAGCAGGCGGACTGACGGGTTTGGGCTGAGCTCGCTCACGTCGACGATCGGTGTGTCGCCGATCAGGTCGAGTACGGAGGGGTGGACGGCCATGGGGTGTCGTTCTGGGTTCGGAGGCAACCGATCTAAAGGTGACCGATCTGGTCAGGATTCTAGCCCCGTTCAACCTCGACCGGCACCTCGGTGATCTCACCGTCCAGGATCCGGTAGGCCCGGAGCACCGGATCGGGATGCTTCAGCGACACGATCACGAAGATCCAGGCCCCGAAAGGGTCGAAGCGCGAGGCGTCGGCCACGTCGGTGGGTGACGGGTAGGCCTCGGTGTGAGTGTGGCTATGCATCACGCCGAGGACGGCCCGACCGTCAGCGTCGGCCGCCGCCTCCACGTCCAGCATCTCCTGGCCGTCCAGTAAATAGAGCTTCCATGCCTCATCCGGATCGGCCGCGTTGGCCATCGGGTGGTAGCCGTCGACCTGCAGGCTCCCGGGAGCCCCGGTAAATAGCCCACAGGCCTCGTTCGGCGTCTCGGTCAGGGCGCGGTCGACCATGGCCCGGTAGACGTCCTCGGTCAGGATCAGGGTCTCGGCCACGGTCGGAAGGCTAACGGCGGACCCCCCGCTCCCCCGGGGCCATAACGGGCGACCGGTACGATCGGCAGGGTGAGCGACACCAACGACCGCACGGTCGCCACCAACCGCCGGGCCCGACACGCCTTCGACCTCCTTGACACCTGGGAGGCCGGCCTCGTGCTGCGCGGCAGCGAGGTGAAGTCGCTCCGAGACGCCAAGGTCCAGATCGCCGAAGCGTTCGGCCGCGAAGAAAACGGTGAACTGTGGCTTGTTGGTCTGCACATCTCGCCCTACTCAATGAGCGGCGAGGGCATGGGTCACGACCCGGACCGCCCCAAAAAACTGCTGTTGCACCGGGCCGAGATTCGTCGCATCGTGGAACGAATGAATCTGGAGGGGCTGACCCTGGTCCCGCTGCGGTTGTACTTCCAGGGCGGTAACGCCAAGGTGGAGGTGGCGTT